>JAXJDU010000162.1:0-2037 GCA_036301785.1 Acutalibacteraceae bacterium
ACTCTTGACAAAATTATAGGTAACTATATCGGTGACGATACAAAGGGTACATATCAGTATACATCACCAGAGGGTACAAAGCGTGATAATGGTACATTAGTAGTAGCAACAAACGCTTCATTCGAGCCATACGAATTCAGTCAGAATGGCAAGGTTGTTGGTATTGATATAGACATGGCACAGGCTATTGCAGATAAGCTTGGTATGAGCCTGAAAATAGAAGAAATGGAGTTTGATTCTATTATAACTGCTGTTTCTTCTGGTAAGGCTGATATGGGTGTATCTGGTATGACAGTAACCGAGGACCGTAAGAAGAATATCAACTTTACTATTCCATACACAACTGCTAAGCAGGTTATTATTGTAAACAAAGAAAGCACTGTTGCTGTGCCTTCAAGCACTGAAAATTCATTTATAGATGTATTTGTTGAAAAGTTCAACAGTGACTTTATCGAAGAGAGCAGATGGCAATATATAGCAAAGGGTTTAATAACTACTCTTAAAATTTCTCTGTTTGCAGCACTTATTGGTATTGCTCTTGGATTTTTAATTGCAGTTGCAAGAGTTTCCTGTGACAAAACAGGCAGATTCAAGCTTCTGAATCTGATTCTGAAGGGATACCTTACTATTATAAGAGGTACACCTGCAATGATTCAGCTGTTGATTATCTATTATGTAATATTTGCTTCAACTGATATCGATAAGGTGCTTGTTGCAGTAATTGCATTTGGTCTGAACTCATCAGCGTATATTGCAGAAATTGTGCGTTCAGGTATTATGTCTATTGATGAGGGTCAGTTTGAAGCTGGCAGAAGCTTAGGCTTCAGCTATAGCCAGACAATGGTAAACTTCATTTTGCCACAGGCTATTAAAAATGTATTACCTGCACTTGGTAACGAGTTTATTGTTCTTATAAAAGAAACATCAATTTCAGGCTATATTGGTATTATGGATTTAACCCGTGGTGGCGACCTGATAAGAAGCCGTACCTACGACGCATTCCTGCCACTTATAGCAGTTGCACTTGTATATCTTGTTATTGTTGTTGTGCTTACTGCTTTGCTTGGTAAGCTGGAAAAGAGGCTGAAAAATGATGGAAAATAAAATGGAAGCTATGATTCATGTTGAAAATCTAAAAAAATCCTTTGGTAAAACAGAGGTTTTAAAGGGTATTACAACCGATATTCACAAGGGTGAGGTGCTTGTAATTATAGGCCCGTCTGGCTGTGGTAAGTCAACCTTTCTGCGTTGCCTTAATTTGCTGGAGGTTCCATGTGAGGGTAGTGTATATCTTGATGGTGTTGATATTACAGATAAAAAGGTAGATATCAATAAAGAACGCCAGAAGGTTATGATGGTGTTTCAGCATTTTAATCTGTTCCCTAATAAAACAATTCTTGAAAATCTTACCATTGCACCTATAAAGCTTAAAAAGCTTTCAAAGGAAGAGGCAAACGATAAGGCGATGAAGCTTTTACAGCGTGTTGGTCTGGAAGAAAAGGCGAATGCCTATCCAAGCCAGCTTTCTGGTGGACAAAAACAGCGTGTTGCTATTTGTCGTGCATTGTGTATGGAGCCGGAGATAATTCTGTTTGACGAGCCTACATCTGCACTTGACCCTGAAATGGTTGGTGAGGTGCTTGAGGTTATGAAGGAGCTTGCCAAGTCAGGTATGACAATGGTTTGCGTTACTCACGAAATGGGCTTTGCAAAAGAGGTAGCGTCAAGAATTATATTTATCGATGAGGGTGTTATAGCAGAGGACGGTACACCTGCTGAGATATTCAATGCTCCTAAAAACCAGAGATTAAAGGAATTTTTATCAAAGATTCTTTAAACAAAAAATGATATAAGCTAAGTATAGAAAACCAGCAGGCAGAGAAGAGCTTGCTGGTTTTCTAAGTTAAGAGCAAATTGTAGTTTGTGGGGCTAACAACAAACTTTGATAGAGCAAAGCGTAAAGTTTAGGTCCACCCTTTTTAAAGGGTGGTGGGGTTAAGGGGTGAAACCCCTTATGGGTTTACGCAATCAATTTAC
>JAXJDU010000163.1:0-6087 GCA_036301785.1 Acutalibacteraceae bacterium
ATATCATTTTCACAGGCTTCAAGCATTTCCGAATATATTTCAGCGTGTTCTTTATCTCTGATTCGTTCAAGTAATATATCCTTCTGGTCTTTCTTTCGTTGTTCAAGTTCGTTATTAAGTTTTTGAAGCTTATTGCCAACATTATTCTTTTGCTTCATCCACTTTTTTACATCAGCTTCTATGCTGTTGTAATTTTTGATCGCATAATCTTTTACAGCAAGAATCTCCTTATAGATCAATTCATCAAGTAGCATTTCATTTATTCGGTGAGGACTACAATTTTCTTTACCATAACGATGATAACCATTGCATACATATTCAATTCTTTCTGGAAAGTCACGCCAATTTCTTGTTTTGCATACGAAGCTTGAGCCACAGTCACCACATTTAATTAATCCTGCGTATCTGTGACAAGGCTTATTACTTCCTGCTCTAACATTTCTTTTTACTTTATCAGACATTATAAATTGTACCTGTTCCCATTTGTCTTTTGAGATGATGGCAGGTACAATTTTTTCGTGTCTGTATTGTTCGTTCTCAGGAATGTTTTTTCTTATATGAGTAATCTTATTATTGTAAGTTTTATGATTAACTACAGTACCTATGTAAAACTCATTTTGCAAAATTCTTTTAACCCCTGTATTATCCCATAGGTATCTTCTACCTATTTCAGGTTTATTGTATCCGAGATTTTTACCAAACAATTTTTTCTGATAATACGCAGGAGATTTTACACCGTCTTGATTTAGTATTTTTGCTATTGAATTTAGTCCGTATCCATTAAGATACATATCAAATATTCGTCTTACAATTTCAGCGTGTTCCTCAACAACAACTATTTCATTTGTATTTTTATCTTTGAAATATCCCATAGGCGGTGTTAACACCATACCGTCCTTGAGTTTTTGATTCATTCCTGCCCTAACCTTCTTTGAAATGTCACGGGCATACATATCATTAAACAAACCTTTAAAGCCAATAATCAAGTCATCTGATTCGTTGCTAGTATCAAGGTTTTCTGTTACAGATAATACATTAATGTCATTCTCTCTAAGGTAATCAATAAACATTGCTGTCTGTGTTTTGTGTCTTCCAAGTCGAGACATATCTTTCACTAATATAGTTTCAAAACTTTTCTTTTCAACTTCTTCATATATTTTATTTATTCCCTCACGATTGAAGTGCATACCAGAAACATTATCATCGAAAGACTCACCAATTATATCGTGATTATTTGCTTTAGCATATTCAACTAGTATATTTCTTTGATTATTCAATGAGTTTAGTTCTGCATCTTCATCTCTTGATAGCCTGTAGTATAACCATACCTTCAATTTATCTCCTCCAGTTTATATGGGTTATTCTGTGGTTGCACCTGTTAAGTGCAACCACAACATATCACAACTTTTTTATAATATCCAGCTATTAAGCAGATTTTTTATCATCTATATTTTCATCATTTGGCAAAATTTTATCTTCGGAGATATAATCTTTGATAACACTTTTAAGAAAAACATTAAACTGTTCATCTGTTCCAACATAATTGAAAAATATTGAATCTATAATTATCGGCTCTTTTTTTCTAGCCATAGACCTCCTTTCTCCAACTACAAATTAATAGTCGGACTTTTATCAATTTCTTCATTGTAGTTTTCATCTGGTTCTTTCGACAAATCATATTCATCATCCTTTATGTTTGTATTTGAAATTGCTCCTACAATCACTCCAGCGACAAACCCTATTGCAGTACCAAGAGCACTACCATTCTGCTCAGCTTCAATTCGCTTTCTGCGTTCATCTTCGTCTTCTGAATCGTCTACTATTATCCGAGAAAATGATTCAGCAAGAGAGTTGACACCGTTGAAGATACCACTGTTATGAGTAACCATTTCAGGAATGTCATAAAGTTCAGAATTTTTATCTGTGATGATATTTGCGTTGAGAGTTCCTGCCCTTTCTGCAAGGTGTCGTTCAAAAACTGCTCTTGACTCTTCCCAGCCTGTTCTAAAATTTTTGTAATCTGAGTCTGTGTAGATTTGACTTCTTTCAGAGTCTGTTCCGAAACTTTCTTCAACTCTGTCTGACAGTTCTGTGAGATTGTTTTCATATTGTCTTTGTTGATTTCCAGAATTCTCTCCAGATATTCCACCATCTGGTCGTCTGTTGAAATTTTTGAAATCATATTGTACAGCTCGGGTTGAAACTTCACTGCCATTCTCAATAAATTGAGCTCTTCCTCTCTGACCTGGGAGGGAATCGCAATCACTTTCGTTTCTCCTGACAGAAGCTCTATTGAAGTCAGTGAGCTGTTGTTCCTCTGTTTTAGATTTTCTATAATATTTTTCTTGCCTGTATCTGAATTCATTTTCAATATTTCCTTTCAAATATTTATCTTCGTGCAGTTTAATATCTCTGCACTTCATTTTGTTAGGACATTGATATGTAATATATTTTCTATCATCTGTCCAGATTACCGAGTAACCCATAACTGACATTGCTTGTATAAATTCTCCCTTGCTACCGCTAAACTCCATAGCTTTATCAATATCACACATCAGTTTTATCTTCCAACTTTGACCTTGCACTGCTGTTCGATATTCTCTTGAAGATAATTTTGTGCCGTCTTTTTCGTAAGGTTTCAAAGTTGATAGATTATGCTTTCTGCAAATCTCATCACTTAAAGCCCTCAGAGTTTTTAATGTATTTGGATTCTGTCTTAGCTTTTTACCACTCTCAAAGCTAACTGAGTTGATTACAAAATGTGAATGAATATGTTCTGCTTCGCAATGCGTAGCAACCAAAACTTCATAGCCTGTCCACGCTTTCTCAGCAAACTCTAATGCTAACTCGTGAGCTTTTTGATGAGAGATATTTTCTTCAGGTGAAAACGACTGAACATACTGATAGAAATTCATACCGTTAGTTTTATCGTATGACCTCTTAGTTGCTATAAACTCTTTGAGGGCATTTTCTCCATCACAGTTAATACCACTCACAAGTCTTTGGTTTGTATTGTTATCATAGACTTTCTTGTCCTGAGTACAATAATCAATTACACCTTTCATTGCACTGATAGATTGTTTTACTTCAGGAATATATATTATGGTAGCCATTACTTATCCTCCGAGAGTTTTATAATCGCATCATAGATTTTTCTCTGTTGTGTAATCAAATTATTAAAGTTTGCTGAGGTAAAAGCTCCGCTATTTATTTTTCTTGTTATCTGATTTAAGTTGTTACCAATCCTTTTTAACTCAATAAGTAATGGTTGTAAATCAATAACTTTTATTTCAGTTTGTAATGATGTTTTTAGAATGTAATCAGTCAATGTCAGTTTTGCTTTCTTTGATTTTTTATAAATCGCTGACTTTTCAGAGTCAGTAAGCCTGATAGTAAGCGTTGTATTTCTCTTGCGGTTTTCCATAATTTACACCTCCAATTCAAAGTGGGTTTGGGCTTCCGCCCGACTATCAGCGTTTCGGCGGACAGCCAGACGCTCTGCTTGCCCTAGACTAAAGTCTGGGAGTATGAACCAAACCTCTGCTCTAAAATTAAATTTCAATTCTGCCGTAAATTTGCTCAAATTTCGATTTTTATCTCTATTCGGATACTGTCTCGAGTTTTCTTTAATAATCGCACAAATCGACTTACATTGCCTGACACGGCTCTTCAGGGTCGCAAGTGACGATAGGAACGCAAGTTTTGGCACCAATAATATTTCCGTCACTTAAGGCACTTGAGTCACTATTAGGCAGATATCGAACATCAACAAACCTTTTACCGTTACTTCTGTATGAACTAAAGAAAACATCGTTATCCTCTAATTCGTAACGCCATTTATTCATCATCTGTTTTAACGCTTTTGCAGAGATTTCTTTACAGCAGAAGCAATTAAATTCATCTGAGAATTCGGTATTAGAGCCTTTGAATAACTTTTTCTGTTTCATAAACTCTATAAGCTGAATCATCTCATTCGGCAAAAGCATTTCAGGACTTTCTACACTGTCTGATATTAAATCCCATATATGATTGTCTTTTGAAAAGTTCAATTCCAATTCTCTGTATTCAATATCCCTGCCTGTGCAAATCAATGTTGCATTGTTCTGACTACGCTTGCTCTTATCAAGAATTAATGTAGTGTCAACCGCACCGCTGATTCCAGTCGTTCCTGAGATTTTATTCAAGGGATCGTTATCGCCCTGCTTTCGTAGATGATGTACAAGCAGAAGAGAAATTTTTAGTTTATCTGCTAATCTTTTCAACTCTTCGATTTCCTGATAATCATTTGCGTAAGTACTATCCTTATTTTTATTTCGTATCATCTGAAATGTATCTATTACAACTAGAACCGTATCATTATGCTCAGCAACAAATCTTTCAATCTGTTCTGGAAGTCCGTCCGACATCGAACATGATGATGTTGCAAAGAAAACATTACAAGATACTTCGTCTGTGATTTCATTCAGCCTTTGTTGAATTCTGCTCAGGTTATCCTCAAGACAAAGATACAAGGTAGTTCCTATCGTAGTTTTAAAACCCCACACCTCCTCTCCTTTAGCTATACGAACACACCAATCAAGAACTAACCACGACTTACCTATCTTCGGAGCACCGCAGAGGATTGATACTCCCTGCGGAAGTAATGAGTCAATGCAAAAGCTTATCGGCTTGATTCGCATATCCATTAATGTTTCACCGTCAATAACAGTTAGTTTTTTGTTGTTACACACTATAACAACTCCTTCCATAAAAAGTTGAAAGCTTTTTTGCTCCCAATATATAAATGTCTAACTTTTTTAAAATCACAGAAATTACCGTGACTAGTTAAATTTGCTTCTTGGTATATTGTGATATTGTCAGTATAGTGATATAATACTTTTGAGGTGAAGAAATTGAACTATATTGAAAGGTATGAAAGTAAAATCACAACCTTTGATTATTTTGCAGTTGATATTGATGACGAGAATATAATTTTAAATAACGAGAAATATCTGCTTGGGTATATAAGTAATTGCATTGCTAATCTTCCGAAGGAGTACACAACCAATCTACTGATTCACAGCGGTAAGATAAACCATCATTGGCAGGAGCTTAAATTAAAAGGTTACAGTCGAAAATTATTTATGGATATATTTGCTGACATAAATAAAATGATTGACTATATGCAATTACTAGAGCCTTTTAAATATTTTGATATGGAAGAATCAAGAGCGACTGTATCAAAATTGTTTGGTGAAGATGCACTTGATGATTACGAGTATCTTTTAAAACATCTCAAGATTAAATATGTAACAACAGACAAAAACGAAATTGAGAGGCTCAATGAAATAGAGCACAAATCAAAGACCGCAGATAATCTTCTGAGAGCATATTCGTATATTGGCGTTGATGTAGCTAACTTCGGTACAATGATAATCAACTATGTTGAGAATTTTATAAATGAAGATTCAAGGCTGAAAGATAATATAGCAAAATTCACTTGTGAGTTTTTCGAGAATGAAGAAGTACAAATAAATTTAACAGCAAGCAATCCTGCTGTTATGATAATGGAGGGATTTAATTTAAAACCGATTCAATCTAATGTTCCTACCATTAAAGTCGAAAATGGTAAGTATAAAATCATAAGAAGAATGTACTTCAATAGAATGATGGATTTCTTTGTAACAGAATTTTTCGAGGCTCTTTCTCAAGGCCACTACATATGGAAATGTGATATCTGTAACAAATATTTTCTTATGACTACTGCACACAAACAACTTTATTGCAGTACAGTAAATAAGGAATACGGTGTGCCTTGCTCCTATGTTGCAAAGCATCCTGAGATAACTAAGAGAAAAATGAAAAAGCAGAAAAAAGCCGACAGTCCTTATTATCTTTTGTGGCATAAACGAAACTGTTCAATACGCAAAAATAAAAGCCTCGGCAAATACAACGAAGCTGTATCAGCCAAGGCTAAAAAATTGATTGATGATAAATTTGAGAGGGCACAATTTGATTTTGGCTATGCTGATAATCAGTATGCAGAAGAAATGAAGCTTTCTAAAATATATGAAGAAGCTATGAAATAAAGGCGGTGAGATATTGCAT
>JAXJDU010000164.1:0-7584 GCA_036301785.1 Acutalibacteraceae bacterium
ATACTTTAAATCAGTACAAACTAACTGTAAATATTAAAATTTTATCATTGTGCTATAAAGCCATACAGAGTGCAACTCTGACCGATAAACTACAATTTAAGTTTCTATATAATAACCAGTGCAATCGCCATTCCACCAAAAAGACCGAGCGATTTATAAAGCTTTGCTTTTGTGCAGTAATCACTTTCTAACTGCTTTGCTTTATTCTGAAATATGTTTTTGTAGAAGGACAGATGTTCTATCTGTCCTTCTACATCGGTTGCACCAAGCGAGTTACCAAACTGTATAATAATCGCAGTGTCCTCAGCTGACAGGTGATACATCGTGGTTGCGTCTGATACAGCTGCTCTCCAGCAATTCGAAAGACTGTCACCATTCTCAAGACCTTTGATAATGTCGCCTAAAATAGGCAGATTATTGTAAATGCTCTCATTCTTTAAAAGTGAATAAATATCAGCACTGTTGTATCTTATAGCAGTAGAAAGATTTACAGCCAAAAGCGTAAGATTATTAAATAACACTATTTTCTGTTTTAGCAATGTTGGCAGATAAAACCCTACAGCCGTTGTTGATAATATCAGCAGAATACAGCCTGTTATCTTCATAATTCTTCAGCTCCTCAAGTTGATACAGCTCCTTGATTACTCCGGGTGATTTTCTGTCTGATAAAAATACAATGTATTCAAATGCTCCGGTAGAAATCAGCTTGCAGGTCTGAGGCTTAGAAAGAAGCTCGTCTGGATTTGAACAATGAACTGAGGCAATAACGCTTACACCACTGTTAAGACATTCAGTTATTTTTTCAGCCTCGTCATCTGTTCCGATTTCGTCACAAACTATAACATCAGGGGATAAAGAGCGTACAGCCTGCATAATGCCATCTGGCTTACGGTATCCGTCAAGTACATCACACAAGCCAAGGTCATTCTGACTTATACCCTGATAAGCTCCACCAAGCTCACCTCTTTCGTCAACAACACATACTTTTAAGGAATAATCGGTTGAAAGAACTCTTGCGATATCTCTTAACATAGTAGTTTTACCACAGGAAGGAATACCACAAATAAGCACACCGCCCTTGTTTATGTCAATACTGCTTAAAAGCTTAGCAGAAGCACCCTTAAACTCCTTTGCAATTCTCAGGTTAATCGAAGAAATATCTCTGATAGATGTAATTTTACCATCGTTATACACAGCTGTGCCACAAATTCCAGCACGGTGTCCACCTTTAAGGGTGATAAATCCGTTGTTGATTTCTGCCTGCTTTGAGTAAACAGAGTAGCAGCAGATGTTCTGAAAGGTTTCGCAGATATCGCTCGGGGTAGCTATAAGCATATTTGAGTTATACCAATGCGAAACAATCTGATTATCAGAGGTAAGATAATAGGTGATATTTGCACTGTATAGGGTAACAGGCTTGTTGGTGCGAATATGAATCTCCTGTATTTCTTCTTTTATTCTGTCGGGTATCTTCATAACAGCATTTTGCAAACGCTGATTAAGCCCCTTTGCACACATGTTAAATCGTTGTACCAGATAATTTTCCATTTGTTGTCCTCCTTTTTGCTGAAAACCATTAAGCTTCGTTGTCTTATAAAGATAAATCTTACTGAATATATATGAAGAGCTACAGCTATATATACCAAAAAACAGCACTCCTAGCCTTTGTAAGCTAAGGGTGCTGTTTTTGTTGATGTATCTGTTCTTTTTATTCCTGTAGAAGCTTTATAGCCTGCTTGTATTTTTCATGGCGTGCAAGTGCATAGTTGTCTATGGTATCAAGCCTTGATAAATCACTGTTGTGATTAAGGTCAGCAAGCTTCACAGCTTTTGCTATAGGATTAGCTTTTATTTTTAATATGTATTCCATATAAGGCGTTGAATCGTCATGTGTAAGCAGCTTTAACGCTTCAATGATTTCGCTGTTGTAGCCGTATTTTTCAAGGTCATCAAAAGTGATATCACTATCCTCCACAACATCATGCAGTAAAGCTGTAATTGTTGTTGCTTCATCTGTCATCTGCTCTGCAAGGTGAAAAGGATGAAAAACATATGGCATACCACTTTTGTCCAGCTGGTTTTTATGGATTTCAAAGCAAAGCTTTAAAGCTGTTTTTGTTTTGTCGGTATATATCATTTATACACTTCCTTTTTATGCAGTGGTAAGTATGATAAAATAGTGATATTTACTATAAAGTAAATTATCGGATTAATTACTGTTGTTTCGTGAGCATTTTTCAGCGTCAATTGCTATTACAAGCATTAATGCACAAAGAGCGTCATTAGGATTGGCTACATCGATTATATATGTATCGGTAAGCTTGAAAAGCTGTTTTGAGATATTAGCGATTGTATAGCCATGGTTGTTTACTATCTGATAATCCCATTCCCAGAAGTTACCGGTTACATTCCAGCCCAGAAAGTCTATGTTATATTTAGCTTTAAAAAATGCAAAATCCCTTTGAATACTACCAGCGTGATTGTTGTTGATATATATTTCAAATTTAGGCAAAAGGGTCAACAGACGCTCTTTTACTGTACCTATATGATTTCCGTTGCGGTCATAAATGTTAAAGCAATGTCCCCATGACAGCTTACCTTTTACTGTGAAAACAGTGTTACCCATTTCATCATAAATATCATAGCTGTCAAACCATGAAAAAAGCTTTTGTTTAAATATTAATCTCATAATAACCTCCTGAATTAAACAGAAAATTCGTATATAAATTTTGCATTGTGCTTTTATTTGTTACAAGTAATATTATATAATAAAATTCAAAAGTTTAAATAGCTGTTTTGTTAAAATTAAAGTGTGTAATTTGCAGAATTTAAAAAATAGAAATTCAGCTTGCTACAAAATACAAAAACTGCCTTCCTCTGCAATTAACTACATAGAGGAAGGCAGTGTTGTTTCTGATTATTATTAACCAACAGGGAAGCTTGTAACTATACCCAGCAGGAATTTCTGAAGATAAACTGCGTCTATAAGAGTAATTTCGTTGTCCTGGTCAACATCGGCTCTTAGTTTACTGTCGCTGTCAAATGGATATAGTCCAAGTATATTCTTCTGGATATAAATAACATCAAGCAATTCGATAGAAGTGTTGTTGTCTACATCACCGTAATTAATGTTTGTGTCTGGTGTGTAGTTGCCCCAGCTACCCTGGTGCATATATGCTTCTTTGTCGCTGTCATATTCGCTTTCGTTAGCCTTTGCTTTGTAGATTGTGTTGTTACCCTGGAATGTAAGGTTATAGGTCTGGCGTTTGTTGCCTGTTGTTTCGGATTCTCCGTTAGAGAAGATAATATTGCTAAGCTCACCTTTATAGCTGAACTTGAATATATCATTACCCATATCAGTCATTTTTTCTCCAGGCCAATCAGTTGTTACAGCACCACTCCATGAGTAGAAATAAACATTATTCCAATTTGTTTCTGAATTATCAAAGTAAATTGTAGTTACCTTGCAAGCGTCAATATCCTGTATCGCTTTTTCAAGCAGTGTGATAACTCTTGCGTTAGTGGTTGCATTGTTTATATCTGCTTTTGCCTTGGTTGCAACAGTAGTCATCTGTGCAACAACATCTGCTGGGTATTCGTTTCTGTAGCCAGCTATAATTGAGTCAATAGTTTTTATAGCTTCTGACTTTGCACCGGCAAGGTCTAAGAAGCCAGAATTCAGAAAGCTGATTCTGCCTGTGATGAATTTCTCAAGATATGTAAGCTGTGCGTCCTGTGTTAAGCCAGAGCCAGAAACAAGCAGAGTTTCTCTTAAATCCCAGCGAGTATAGTTCATTACAGTTGAATCTGCAAGAAGTGCGTCGTAGTCGTAAATGCTCTGTAGTCTGCCGTTGCCTTCTGTTTTGCCCATTGCTATATCAAGTGCAGGCACAAAGCTTTCTCTCCAGATTCTCTCAACCTCTGACATAAAGTCATCGTGCTGACATAGCTGTGAGAATACTGTTCTTGTGTTTGAATAACGGTAAGAGTTTTTAATAAACCATTTGTCGTTAGAGGTCATCTTAACTCCGTCTTTTTCATTTGTAAGGTTGCCTAAAGATACATCGAAGTCCCAGCAAGGGCTTGCATGTACCTTGCCGTCGCCGTTAAGGTCAGAATCCTTGTAGAAATAACAGCTGGAAATACCACCATCAATGTTTACTGAAAGCTCCTGCAACAAATACATAATTGCAGCTGATTTGATATCAAGATAATCTGTATAATGCTTGCCTTTTGAGTTGTAGCCGGTTGAAGAATATAATGCGTTTTCAAGGTCCTGCATAAAGTCTGCAATATAATTTATCTGCTCTGCAGAGCAATATTCAGGTGCTTTCATGTTAACCATCTGGCCACCACGGGTAGTAAATGAGCTTGGCTCATCTATTCCTACAACAAATTCCATTAAATAGCCACCAGTAATATCGCTTGGGTTGTAAGGAATATTAAATGCGTTTCTGTTATTAGAGCGATACTTATTGTTGCCGTAAAGCTCTTCGAGGTCAACATCTTCAATGCCTGTGCCAGCAGCAACTGCGTCCTCTGTGTTACCCTCAAGGTCAATAATATCTACAAGGTCACCATCACCAGCCTCTATTTTTTGAGAAAGCTGATATGTACCCTGATATTCACCGTTAGCATAAACATCTACAAAGCGTGATTCAGGAGAAAAATCAAGACCAGCTTCGTGTGCAAGGTCATACATAAGCACATTTCTTATCATAGAATGGTCCTGTGCGTTTGCAAGCAAACACCAGTTTTTGTTTTTGTCCATACCAAGCAAGCCGGCTTTTTTATCAAGCTTGATGTTGTAAGGCTTTTTAGGTAATCTCCATGTGGTGTTACCTCTGCCTTTAATAGAGCTTAGCTTAGCGTCGTAGGATACAGACCCGTCATAATCAATAGCAACAAGATTACCCTTTTCTTTGTGCTCCTTGTCGTTGTTTATCTCGTCCATAGAGCCACTTTCTGTTGTTAAGAAAATAGCACCTATTTTACTTGCCTGCTGTACACATAAAGTGTAGCTTTTGTTGTCAGCTGTAACAGTGTAGGTCTGAGCATTTTTGAAAATGCTGTAGCTGTTACCGCTTATAATGTTTGTGCCGTTAATTTTTACATTGGAAAAATTATGGTAAACAGTAAGATTTGATAAATCGGCTGAAGCTGGTAAAAACCAATAGTACTTACCTTCCTTTTCGTACCATTTTACGGCATCAATATTATTGGTAGTTGTTGCCGCAGTGCCTTCTGCCCACAAGGCCTTTGTGTTGCTTGAAGTAACATAAGCAGGTGGGGTAGAGCTGCTTACAGCAGAAGCTGCAAAAGGTATGCCTACCGAAATAATAATTACCGTAAGCATTACAGAAACTGCTTTTAGAAGTAGTTTTTTCATTTTTTCATCATCCTTTCAAAATAAAATATAACATTTTTATACATGTAAATTATAACATACAGAAAACGGCATTACTACATGCTTTGTAAAGTAGATGGTTAGAAAATAAAACCATTCTTTTATGAAATGTGCATAATTATTCAGCTGTAATTCACTTTTAAATATGTATATAGGTATAAATAATAGGGGAATAAAAATGTGAATTTACTTATGTAGAAAACATATATTTAAACATAACTGTATATATTGACATAATTGATTAAAAGTTGTAAAATATATCTATGGTTAACTTATACATAATTGTGAAAGGAGAAATAACCATGAAAAGAATTAAAACTCTAAAGACTAGAGATCTTGCAAAAAGCGTAAAGAATGGTGGCTGTGGCGAGTGCCAGACATCATGCCAGTCAGCTTGTAAAACATCTTGTGGTGTTGCTAACCAGCCTTGCGAGAAGAAGAGCAAGTAATTAATTTTTTTGCGAAAAGTGCCGCATACCCACTTACTGTGTGGTGCGGCATTTTATTTTGTGATAAACGAGGTAATATAATGGTTCATCAATATAAATTAAACGGATATAATATTATAATAGACGAGGGCAGTGGCTCGGTACATAGTGTAGACGAGGTTGCTTATGATATGATCGAAATGTATCAGACAAGCGAAAAGGAAGCTATAATTTCTGCTATGCTTGAAAAATACGCTGAGGATCAGCAAATTACAAGAGAAGAGCTTGAGGAATGCTACAGCGATATAACAGAGCTTAAGGATACCGGCAAGCTTTTTGCAGACAGCACCTACGCACAGGCAGCTGTTGATTTTAAAAGAAAGAATAATGATATAAAGGCATTGTGCCTGCATGTTGCACATACCTGTAACCTTAACTGCAGCTATTGCTTTGCCAGTCAGGGTAAATATCAGGGTGACAGAGCCCTGATGAGCTTTGAGGTTGGTAAGCAGGCTCTTGATTTTCTTGTGGCAAACTCTGGTAACAGACATAATCTTGAGGTTGACTTCTTTGGTGGAGAGCCTTTAATGAACTGGGATGTTGTAAAGCAGCTTGTAGCCTATGCAAGAAGCATTGAAAAGGAGTGTAATAAAAACTTCAGATTTACACTTACAACAAACGGTGTGCTTATTGATGATGATGTAATAGATTTTGCAAATAAAGAAATGCACAATGTTGTTTTAAGCTTAGACGGCAGAAAAGAGGTTCATGACCATTTGCGTGTGAATTATCAGGGCAAGGGTAGCTATGACACTATAGTGCCTAAGTTTAAGCACTTTGTAGAAAAGCGTGGTAATCAGGGTTATTATATGCGTGGTACATATACACATAATAATGTGGACTTTACTAATGATATATTCCATATGACAGAGCTAGGCTTTACAGAGCTGAGTATGGAGCCTGTAGTTTGCTCGCCAGATGACCCGTACGCTCTTACAAATGAGGATTTACCAGTGATTTTTGAGCAGTACGAGATATTGGCAAAGGAAATGCTGAAAAGACAGCAGGAGGGTAGACCTTTTACCTTCTATCACTACATGATAGACCTTGAGCACGGTCCTTGCATTTACAAAAGAGTAGCTGGCTGTGGTAGTGGTACAGAATATATGGCTGTTACTCCTTGGGGTGAGCTCTTCCCATGTCATCAGTTTGTTGGTGACCCTAAATACAGTCTGGGTGATGTATGGAATGGTGTTAAAAACACTGAAATTCAGGACGAATTCAGAAAATGCAATGTTTTTGCAAGAAAAGAATGTGACAGCTGTTGGGCAAGATTATATTGCAGTGGTGGCTGTGCAGCAAACTCTTATCATGCAACAGGCAGTATAACAGGTATATATGAATATGGCTGTGAGCTTTTCAAAAAGCGTATTGAATGTGCAATAATGCTGAAGGTTGCTGAAAATGAGCTTGGTTTAGATGTGACTGAATATAAAAGCTGTGACGGCAGCTGTGACGAAAACGGAAGCTGTGAATAAATAAAAATAAAAGCTTAGCATCAGGATGATTGGTGCTAAGCTTTTTGATAGATAAATTGAAGTTTGGCAGGGGCTTTGCCCCTGCACCCCACCAGCCTTTGAAAAGGCTGGACCTAAACTTTACGCTTGAGTGTCTGCTACGCAGTCACTCAAGATACGCACAAAACCAAACGGAACTACCCTAACGAAAAAACAAATTTCAGCCAAATGC
>JAXJDU010000165.1:0-5090 GCA_036301785.1 Acutalibacteraceae bacterium
AAGGGGGACTTTGTCCCCCTTATGGAATCCCCCTCGCTTAGTCAAATTACATTTGGCTGGAATTTGTTTTTGCGTTGGGGTAATTCCATTTTGGTTTGTGCGTATCTTTAGTGACTGCGTAGCAGACACTAAAGCGTAAAGTTTAGGTCCAGCCTTTTCAAAGGCTGGTGGGGTGCAGGGGCAAAGCCCCTGCTAAACTACAATTTTCTCTCCATATAAAACGAAGGTGTGTTACCCACAATAATATTTTCAGCTACAGGCACAGTTGTTTCTACAACAGTATAGGTTTCTTCATTATCAACCGAAGTAATAAACACCCTTGATATCACCTTAATAGATAGCGTGTGCTTAGTCTGATTAACTGCACATGATTCAAATTCGCTTATAATATCAGTTGCTACGCTTGCAGTTAAATTCAGTTTTATTACAAGCTCAGGGCCTCTGCCGGCAAGTAATGAAAAGCTGCTGAAGTCACCAAGTCTATAGTTAATTTCACTGCCACTCATATTGTCAATTTCGTCCTGAGCCTTTATAGCTACAAGTGCTTTGAATTTGTTTGTATTAATCGAGTTACTGCTGATACTCGCAACAGTTTGCTCCTTCATTGTAACATCTGCAAAATCTGTATATTCAAAATTATTTTCCTCCAATACCTCCAATACAGCCGTATTAACAGCGTCATTGCAAAGCTCCTCGGCTTTAACTCTTGTAATATCTATAATACTGGGCTCAATGTAGCTTTCGAATATGGTATGTAATATCACGATGATAATAAAAATAATAACCAACAAAATTTTCAGGCGAATGAATTTTCTTTTTCGCTTTGGTCGTCTGCTCATAAATACACCCCTGTGATATATTATTAAGAATAATATACAGTTGTTACAAAAATAAAACCTACACAGTTGCAAATAATCAGCTTTGTAACTGTGTAGGTTAATTTTATTTTTATCAGTTGTCAGTTCTTGAAAGATGTTTAATCTCTTTATTATAAAGATGTATAAACAGGCACACAGCAAAAATAAGCGAGCCAGCCTCTGCAATAGGGAATGCATACCATACAGCGTTCATACTTATATCAGACAGAAAATATGCTGATGGCACAAGTAAAACAAGCTGCCTTAAAAGCGACATAAGCATACTTCTTACACCATGACCTGTTGCCTGATAAAACGATGAAAATACAATACCGATTGCAGCAGGTATAAAGCACAGGCAGATAGTTCTTAGTGCAATACAGCCGACTGCCATCATTTCGTCATTTGCGTTGAACATACCCATAAGAATGTGTGGTATAGTCATAAAGGCGATTGTTCCTAATGTCATAATGATACCAGCAATAATACAGCCATATTTTAAAGCTGTTGTAAGACGCTTTTTGTTTCTTGCTCCGTAGTTATAGCCCATAATAGGTAACAAGCCCTGTGTAAGACCAAAGCAAGGCATAAATATGAATGATTGAAGCTTGAAGTAAATGTTAAGCACAGAGATAGGTACATCTGAATTTGGGAATTTTGTAAATATACCATTTACCATAACAAGCATTAATGATGTTATAGACTGCATTATAATAGCAGGTATACCTACTGCATATATGTTTTTGATTGTTGTCAGTGATAATCTGAAGTTTTTAATCGAGATTTGTACATCGTGCTTTTTAGCGAATAAAACTATAACTGCAAAAATCATAGAAACAATCTGTGCTATAACAGTTGCAACAGCAGCACCCTTTACACCCATTCCAAGACCTTTAATACCTATAAAGGAATCAAAAATAAATATAGGGTCCAGAATTATATTTGTAATAGCACCAGTCAGCATAAACAGCATAGGGAATATCATGTTACCTGTTGCCTGCAGAATTTTCTCTATAACTACCTCAATAAAGCAACCAAAAGAGAATATAAGAATTACAGATAAATAATCTACACCCATCTGTGCAAGTGAAGCGTCATCTGTAAATGCGTTGATAAATGGCTTTACAATGGTTAATCCCAGTATAAAGAATACAAGCCAGTTAAAAAATCCAAGTAACAAGCCATGAGAGGCAGCCTTGTTTGCTTCTTCAAAGCTTTTTTCACCAAGCTTTCGTGATACTAAGGAGTTAACACCAACACCAGTACCAACACTTACAGCAATAATAAGCATTTGTATAGGGTATGCAAGCGAAACTGCTGTAAGACCTGCCTCGCTGTAGTGCGAAACAAATATGCTGTCTACTATATTGTACAATGCCTGAATAATCATAGAAAACATAGCAGGCACAGACATAGAAATAATCAGCTTTAATAAGGGTGCATGCCCCATTTTATTTTCCTTTAAATTTTCCACTTCTTTTTAATCCTTTCTTTTTATATTTTATAACATTAAAAACCAACGCAGTAAAAATCAGTCCTGAAATACATCCACTGAAATCAAGCAAAACATCGCTTACCTGTGGACCTCTGCCAGGTGAAAAATACTGCAAGGCTTCATCTGTAACCGGTACAGCAAGCAGTATAAAAAGCATATTAGGTATCTGCTTTTTAAGCTCGCCTTTATAAGCTATAAAGGTTGCCGACAACAACGCACCAAACGCTGTAAACTCAGAAAAATGTGCCAGCTTTCGCACAAAATATTCAGTAAGATTTATATTTAGCTGCAACCTTTCTAACAGCATATTCAAAAACACAAGCACGCTTGCACTTTCTTGCCCCGACTCATCAGCAGAAGCTAACGAGTGCAGCCAGATAAACGCAGTTAAAAGCAATGTAAGCGTAGTAAAGGTTGCTCTTAAAATTATTTCTTTTCTGGTAATTATCATATAATCCCCCATAAAAGCAAAGTGTTAAAACAGCGTTTTACTTATCTGCATAATGTGACTGTTTAACTGATTTTTACAGATATTATCTATTTTAGTTTATAAAAATTGGTATGTCAATATTAAATTTGTAGAATTAACTATTGCCTTTTGGCGTATGCATAGAGTATAATAAAACTTGTGTTTTTACAACAATTAAATAAAAAGAAAGAGGTTTTTCTATGCACAGCATTGGTGGTTTTTTAATGGCTCTTGCTGACAGTGTGCCTGGTGTTTCTGGTGGTTCAATCGCCTTTATACTGGGCTTTTATGATGAATTTATTTCATCTCTGGACGCACTTGTAACAGGTTCAAAGGACGAAAAAAAGAAGGCTCTTAAATTCCTTATAAAAATTGGTATCGGCTGGGCAATTGGTATGGTAATGGCTATACTGATTCTTACACAGGTTTTTGAGTCACACATTTATGCAATAAGCTCATTGTTTTTAGGATTTATTGTATTCTCTATTCCTATAATAATCAGAGATGAAAAAGAAACAATAAAAAAGAAATACTACAACATTGTATTTACTGTAATTGGTATTGCGTTGGTTGTATTGCTTACAATGTTTAACGGTGGCTCTGGTGCTGGTGCAGCATCATCTGGCTTTGGTGGCTATGCTTATCTGTTCCTGTCTGGTATGCTGGGCATTTCTGCAATGATATTACCAGGTATTTCTGGCTCTACAATTCTGCTTATTATGGGTGTATATATGACTGTGCTGGAATCAGTTAAAAAGGTTATGCACTTTGAATTTACTGAAGACCCTGCATGCCTGATAACCTGTATGGTATTTGGCATTGGTGTAATCGTAGGTATACTGCTGTTTATCAAGCTTGTTAAGCTTGCACTTGCAAAGGCTAGAGCCAGCATGATGTACTTTATAATAGGCCTTATGGTTGGTTCACTTTATGCTATTACTCAAGGCCCTACAACACTTGACGACCCTCTGCCAGCTATGACATTCAGTGGCTCATTCTCATGGCCAACACTAAGCATTGGTACATTCAGCATATTGTTCTTTATAATAGGTGGTGCAATAATCATTGGATTACAGGTGCTGAAGGTTGTAATAGAAAAAAGCAACAGTAAAAAAGAAGAGTCAAAATAATAAGAATCAGAATAATAATCATATTGATTACATAACTTAACTCCTGCAGAAATTCTGTGGGAGTTTTCTTTTTTATCTGGTCTTATACTTGATAAGCTTTTCTCTTTGTGATATCTTTATATTATAATTTTTTACGGAGAGAAACAGATGGAGATTATAAAAACTGATGTAGCCATAGTTGGTGGTGGAGCGTCTGGCCTGATGACAGCTGTGGCAATTGCTAAGGCTTATAAGGGCTGTAGAGTGCTTATTATTGAGCATCATCAGCGTACAGGCAGAAAGCTGATGGCAACCGGTAATGGCAGATGTAACCTTACTAATTGCAATTTATATGCAAATGCTTATTATGGCTCTGCTAAATATTATGCCGAAAAGCTGTTTACTAAGTACAGCTGTGAATATATTACAGAATATTTTGAAGAAATAGGCTTGCTTACAAAGCCAGACACAGAGGGCAGAGTCTACCCGATAAGCAACAATGTTGCCTCGGTGCTTGACTGTATGCGTAATTATATCCTGAATCGCAGTATAAAGGAGCTTTGCGAAACTACAGTTGATAGTATAATCAAGGGTAAAAACAGCTATACGCTTGATTGTGGTGATAAAAAAATTATCGCAAAATATGTGGTTTTAGCGTGTGGTGGTATGGCAAGCTCAAAGCTTAGTACAAATGGCTATGGATACAGGCTTGCAAAAGCATTAAACATCAAATACGCAAAGCCATTGCCTTCACTTGTGGCTGTATCGTGTAATAATAAATGCCTTACAGCGTTAAAGGGTTTAAGAATAAAGGGCAGTGTCAGCCTGATAGCAGATGATAAAAAAATCGCCACCGAAAATGGCGAAATCCAGTTTGGCAATAATGCTTTAAGTGGTATATGCGTTTTTCAGCTTTCAAGAATGGTAAACGAGTTTTTTGAGTACAAAGAAATCAACGGTAAGCCTTATAAAAAAATCAGCCTGACCGTTGATGTAATGCCTGAATACAGCATAGAGGAATGCAGAGGTTTGTTGTGTAAGCGTGTAGAGCTTATGGCAAAAAGTCCACTTGAAAGCTTTTTTGATGGATTTTTGCATAAACGAGTAGCACAGGCGTTAATGCAGGAGTGTAATATAAAAGCAGAAAAACGCAGTTGCTC
>JAXJDU010000166.1:0-19499 GCA_036301785.1 Acutalibacteraceae bacterium
GAAAAACCAGAAGTTAAAGGGCGTTGCCCTTTAAAATCCCATAAGGGGTTTCACCCCTTAACCCCACCACCCTTTAAAAAGGGTGGACCTAAACTTTACGCTTTTCTTTATCACAGTTTGTTTTTAACCCTACAAACTACAATTTATCACACAAACAAAAAGCTTTATACCCCACCTAAAAAATCGGGTATAAAGCTTTTTTTATTTTTCTTATTTTGAATTCAAAAGATTTGTAAGCTCCTGCATAAAGGTATTGATATCCTTAAACTGACGATAAACCGAAGCAAATCGCACATACGCAACCTCATCTATAGCCTTTAAATGCTCCATAGCAAGCTCACCTATTTTTTCAGATGTAACCTCTCTGTCAAGAGAATTCTGTATACTTGACTCAATAGAAGACACTACAGTTTCTACTCGCTCTATTGGCACTGGTCGTTTTTCGCAGGCTCTCAGCAAGCCTGAATAAAGCTTTTCACGGTTAAATGGCTCTCGTGTTCTATCTCTTTTAATAACCATAATCGGTACAGTTTCAACAATTTCGTGAGTTGTAAAGCGTTTTCCACACTTAAGGCACTCTCTGCGTCGTCTTATTCTTTCACCGTCATCAGCTGATCGTGAATCTATAACCTTACTTTCTTCATAAGCACAATACGGACATTTCATAAATTGTAGCTCCCATTATATGTTTTAGCATATTATACCATATATATACAACAAATTGCAACAACTATAGTTAAATTTAACTATACATCCGAAAAATTACTATTCATATATTTATATGCATTAATCAGCTCATCTGATTCAGCAAAGTTTTTTCTGTAAACCTCAATTACGGCAGTACCATCAAAGCCTTGATTTCTTGCCTGTGTAAGTATCTTTTTGTAATCCATACTGCCTGCTCCTGGCAACATACAATCATTTGTAGCGTTATTATCGTTAATATGCAAATGCATTATTCTATCCCCCATTGCACTGCACATATCATAAGGATTAAACCCTGCACGCACTGCCTGCTTTATATCAAAAACAAAATCGACATCTTCCTTCAGGTATTCCCTCATCTTCGTGATAAATTCCGGATTCTGACTTCTGAAAAGATTTACATTCTCCTGTGCAAGAGTTACACCTGTTGCTCTGCCTGTTTGTGCAAGCCTGTAGTAGCGTTCAAAATATTCCTCGTCAGGTATGCCACCAGTTGCCTCAAAGCGTTTATCACCATGCAACACCACAAGGCCTGCTCCCATCTCGTTAGCAAAGCTGTAATAACGCTTATAAAACTCTGTTGCGTCATCAAAGCGTTTTTTATAGTCAGAGAATATCATCATATATTCATAGCCTGATGTAAACGGATGAACCGACACCACTTTAATACCATAGGCTTCAGTAATATTTTTAACCTCTTTTGTAAAGCTGTGTGTAAGCTCACTTTCTGTATTAACAAAAATTTCTAAATCCTTTACATCACTTTCTGCCAATAATTTCAGTGACTCGATTAAATCCATAGGATAAAAGCAAGCCGAAGATATACCAAAACGCATTTGCTATGCTCCTTTAATTTTCTTATTCTTACTTATTTTAATTATTATTGCCACTGCTGAAATAATAAATATAAATATACTTATCCACTGTGAGGTTGAAAGCATACCAAAGTATCCTCTTTCTTCAACATCTCCACGCAAAAACTCATTTATAAATCTTACTGTAGAATAGCTTATACCATAAATCCATATAAGCATACCAGGCTGTAAATTTCTGCATTTGTACAGCAGAAGGATGAGCATTATAAAAATCAACAGATTTTCGCCAGCTTCCAGTAATTGCACAGGAAACCTACGCACTCCGTTTGCCGAGGGGTTGATACTGTGCTGATACATAAACCCGAATTCACTTTCGATACCATAGCAACAGCCAGATAAAAAACAGCCCACTCTGCCAAAAGCGTGGAATAATGGTATGCACGGTGCAAGTACATCTGAATAATTATTTACATTCAGGTTTTCCCTTTTCATATATATGTAGCTTCCAACGCAAGCACCAATCAATCCACCATAAAACACCTTGCCACCGAATATATCTGTAATATAAAATACAAACGATTTCAAATCTGCAAACAGCTTATGTGGACGGGTAATAACAAATACAAGCTTTTCGTAATGAGCAACAGCATAAACAAGATGAGTCATTATTACAACGCCTATCAATGCAACAGCTGAAATCAGCAAAAGCTCAATACTGTCTATATCACTACGCTTTTTTCTTGTAAATAACAACAGCACTACACAGGCAAGTATACCCAGGGCAGCCATAATACCATAATATGGTGGCTGTAGCCCTGCTTCTTTTAAAGCACTAAGCATATAAAATTTCACTTCCTAAAAAATCGGGCAGTGTGTAAAGCAATCACACTGCCACAAAATATTTATACTTAATTGCTTTAATATATTCTGTGTCTGTCAGCAAAAATTATCAAAGCCATCATCAAAATCGTCATCATCGTCGTATTTATCATCATATCTGTCATCGTCATATCTGTCGTCATCATAATAGCTATAGCTGTCAGAGCTGTTTCTATGTGACGCCATTACAGTATTACACGATACACACGCCAGACAAGAAAACGCAGCAATCATTGACAACAAAACGCCCACAGAGCTAAGAATAATACCAAATATCGATGTAGTTTTATGTGTATTTACCCCAGTAATTTTTGCGTTTTTAAGATACAACGCACCCAACACAATACCTATAACACCAATGGTCATTGCAGTAAGTGGTACAACTGCAGCAACTATAAAGCTTACATCCTCAAGAATCTCTCTGGATATTTCCTGCGAGGCTACAGAGAAAAGATACCCCCAGAAAAGAAACAGACTGCAAAGGAAAAGCAATGCACTGCTGACAATACCAAGCACTAAAGACGCAACAGCTTTACGCTTTCCCTTATCCTCACCCAGCTGTACATTCTGGTTTTGTTGCATATTCTGGTTATTATTCACCGGATTAAAAAAGTCAGTGCCACTACTGCCTGTCTGCTCTGAAGCAAACAACTGCTGTGTGCCTGTGTAGTTAGCCTTTGGGTCAAACGACTGCTGTGTGCCTGTGTAGTTAACAGCAGGATTAAAACCGTCATTGCTTCCATAGGGATTAACAGCTGAGGCTGGCTGGCTTGTGGCTGGTGTGGTATTCTGATTTATATTTAAATTGCTGTCTGGTGCTGTACCAAAGCCTCCCACTGGAGCATTACCCTGATTATTAAAATTGTTATTCATACTAAATACCTCCTTTATAGCTTTATTCTACAAAAGATTTAAAGCAAAGTCAACAAAAATAATCTATGCAAATTACAAATTTCTCACATATCCCCCATAACACTAATATTTATTTATACAACATACATTGCATAGAAAAAATTTGCTCAGCAATCTATTCCACTATTTTAACAGGTATCAGTATAAGAATCTATCCACTGCAATCTATAATCACATCGATAATCACATAGTAATACACAAAAACGACAGTATGCACGATAGCACACTGTCGTTTATTATCAGCTTAGCAATAATCGTTAAGCTGTTCAATCATAAAACATTTATAATCTGCAGCCTTGTCTTAATCGGTGTAATACTCACTTTCGTCAACGCTGTCACCAGCTTCACCGTTATCATTTTTAAATTCCTTAAAATTAAACACATAGCCTGTCTCTTCTGTACCGATAAAGCCACCATACCACGCACAATGGCAAGCTGCACAGCCCATGCAGGACAATGCACATATTGCAGACAAGCATACACCAATAACACTAAAGGTAATACCTATAGCAGCTTTACCCTTATGCTTATGTACATTAAGAGCTCTGGCTTTCTTTTGATATGTTGAACCCTTAACCATACCTATTATACCAAGAATCAAGGCTACAACTGGTGCAAACATGCATATATTTAAACCCACACTAAAAACAGAGTTAATATTTGTTGGGTCTGAATCTATAACTACAATCAGAAAGAAAAATCCGGCAACTATACTTACAGCCAGAATAAAACAGCTTACCAGACCAAGAACAAATGAAGCCACAGCCTTTTCCTTGTATGGTGTTTCTCCTGTTTGCACATACTGGTCAGCGTACATATTCTGATTATACCCCACAGGTAGATTTATGTAATTATTTAAATTTGCTTGCTGATTAAATGGCTGTGGATTTATGTAATTATTTAAATTTGCTTGCTGATTAAATGGCTGTGTATTATTGTTTTGATATGGGTTATACCCCTTCTGATTATCTGAATAATCAAGGTTATGATTTTGATTGTTAAAATCATTATTCATCTAACACACCTCCTATTATTTTCTTATTTTACTAAAAATGTCAACTAACAAAAATTAATTATCAAGCAGAGCGTCTTCCCATACTGCCTCTTTAAAGCCTATCAGCACACTGTTGTCAGTAATCAATACAGGGCGTTTTACAAGCATACCGTCGCTTGCAAGAAGCTGTAGTATATCGTCATCACTCATAGTATCAAGCTTATCCTTTAAGCCCATAGACCTGTACACCATGCCACTTGTATTAAACAGCTTTTTAATCGGCAGTCCACTTGCAGTATAAATCTTTTTAAGCTCATCGTAGGTTGGATTTTCTTCCTTGATATTTCGGCTGATGTACTCTATGCCGTTATCCTCAAGCCACTTAACGGCTTTCTTGCAGGTTGTACATTTTGGATATTGAAATAAAAGCATATGCTTATTCTCCTTTTGTTATAGGTTTTATTTATATAACAACCTCAAAGGTTGTGTAGCCGTCTTCACAATGTATATTGATTGCACCATTGTGATTATCGACAATCTGCTTTGCAATAGCAAGACCAAGACCATAACGGTTTTCTTCTCTGTGTCGTGACTGGTCTGACCTGTAAAAGCGTTCAAACAGCTTCGGCTTCAGCTCGTCCGGAATAGGCTCGCCTGTGTTAGAAACAGAAATATGGCATTTATTTTTGTACATAAAGGCATTAACAAGCACCCTGCCACCATAATAGCAATGCTTTATTGCGTTGTCTGTAAGTATTGCTACTACCTGCTTTATTTGCTGTTCGTTTGCAGTTATAAAAATTTCTTCGTCAGGCTCACACTCTAAGCTTATACCCGATTCAAACGCAACACTCTCAAACGGCATAGTAACCTCCATAATAGCGTTGCAGATATCAAAGCGATTTATTTGTGGTTGCTCTGACTGCATTTCGATTCGTGTAAGAGTAAGCAGACTTGTAACAAGCTTGCTCATTCTGTCTGATTCTGACTGAATATAATTAAGCCACTTATTATTGCCGATTTCACCCGATAAAAGCTCGGCATTAGCACTGATAACAGCAATAGGTGTTTTCAGCTCGTGGCTGGCGTCAGAGATAAATTGCTTTTGCTTGGCAAAGGCATCCTCAACAGGCTTGATAATATATGCCGAAAGCAAAACTGACAAAATAAATATTATCACAACACCTGTAATCACTATAAATACAGAGCTTATTAAAAGCTTCTGGAAATTTTGCAGGTTGTCGCTGTTGTCCATAAAGCTTACCACATAACCAAGCCCAACCTCACCATAGCGAAGCTCGGTAATATTAAAAATAAGGTCTTCAACAGCACCCCTTGATATAGGCTGCTCCAGAACCTCCTCGGTAAAGTCGGCTATTTCTTCATAGGTATATTTGTTATCGTTTTTACCTGCAATTTTCTCTATTCTACCCCTTGGCCCTGTAAAAGCAATATAGGTTTCGGCTGGGTTATTTACATTGTCAAAATAAATATAGCTATTACTATGACCAAAGCTATGACCAAAAAACGAAGGCTGGTTTTGCTCCTGTATCAAAACAGCAGAGGTAACGCTTTCCAGCTTGTCATAGGACTGATTCATGTTAACTCTGTAATTAAGAACATTAACAGCTACAACAATGCCCATAAGTATAACCGAAAGAATCAGGGTAAGCATAAGAGTAAGCTTAAATCTAAGCTTTTTTATCATTTACCTTCCTCCAATGTATAGCCTAAGCCACGCACAGCCTTAATAACAACATTCGAGCCTATGAATTTTATCTTTTTTCTTGTAAACGACACATAAACCTCTGCGTTGTTATATTCGCTGTCGCTGTCTAGTCCCCACAGCTTTTCTATAATCTGCTCCTTGGTAACTATCTGATTTTTATTTTTCAGCAAAAATTCAAGCAACTGAAATTCCTTTAAGCCCAGCTTCATGCTTTTGCCGGTTGTTTTACAGGATATCTCTCCTATGCTTGTATTAAGCTGTAAATCGCCAAACAGAAGTATATTGCTTTCTATTTCTCCCTTTCGCCTTGTAATTGCACGAAGTCTTGCTAAAAGCTCCTTTGTCTGGAATGGCTTTGTCATATAATCATCTGCACCACAATCAAGACCATGCACCTTGTCATCAATTTCACTTTTAGCTGTAAGCATAAGCACTGGGGTTTCTATACCCTCGTGTCGCAGCTCACTAAGAATCTGAAAGCCATTCAGGCCTGGCAGCATTACATCAAGCACAATAGCGTCATAAATATCAGTAAGTGCCTGGTCTAAGCCCTCCTGACCATCGGTTGCAATATCAACTGTCCATTTTTCCTTTTTCAATATTTCACGCAAAGCATCAGCCAAGCTGTATTCATCCTCAATAATTAATACTCTCACTAGCTTCACCTCATTTAATATTTTAATTTATTATTCTAATTTAGTATAACATAAAACCTTTAAAAAAGCTTAAAATTATAGAAGAATGTAAAATTTTATAATCAGTTAAAATTTAACACTATAATTTGCACTATAAGTAAATTTTGCTGCACAAAAACAGCAGTTAAAGGTATTTACAAATAAAGCAAAAGGATATAAAATAAAAATATATTAATATAATCGTTGTATGTATTTATAATTACTTTGATAAATAAAAGGCATCAGGGTATAAATTTAAAACGAAATATAATATAAATCAGCAACGAGCTTATTCAGAAACAAGGAGATGGTATTTTGTTTTACTGGGACCCAACCTATATTTTAGTAATAATAGGTGCAATCATATGTGCAATAGCGTCGCTGAATGTAAAAGCCACATTCAGCAGATTCAGCAATCGCACCAACTCAAGACGCATGACAGGCAGAGATGTTGCCGAGGCTATTCTGCACAATGCCGGAATATATGATGTACAGATAGAATTGGTACATGGCAACTTAACCGACCATTATTCACCAAAGGAAAAGGTTTTAAGATTGTCTGAGAGCGTTTACAGCTCAACATCAATTGCTGCAGTAGGCGTTGCTGCTCATGAATGTGGCCACGCTATTCAGCACCAGGTAAATTATTTTCCGTTAAATCTAAGGTCTTTATCTGTACCTATGGCAAATATTGGCTCTATACTATCATGGCCATTAATTCTGATAGGCATTGCTTTTGGTGCTACAGGTCTTTCTCAGATTGGTGTAATTCTGTTTACATTTGTAGTGCTTTTCCAGCTTATTACATTACCGGTAGAGTTTAATGCGTCAAGCCGAGCACTCAAGATTTTAAACGAGAGAAGCATTTTAGTAGGCGATGAATTAAATGGTGCTAAAAAGGTTTTAACTGCTGCGGCACTTACCTATGTGGCTGCACTGTTTTCTGCTATATTACAGCTATTAAGATTAATATTGCTGACACAAAGAAGAGACAGAGATTAATAACAAATTTAAAGGCTCACCCATATACCAGCTGGTTTACAGGTGAGCTTTCTTTTTTTGCTGAATTTATACAGATGTTATATATAGTAAATTTTTAAAAGCAAGCACTCTGCAATGTAGTGCTTGCCTTTTGTTTACAGCTCAAAATCCTTAGGGTCATACTGTGGGAAGCGTGGTGCTGTTTTTGGCACACGCATTAAAGGATTGTATTTAAATTTACTGCAATTTCCGTTAACTATCTCTTTATTAGCTTTGCATAGTATAATGCCATTTATCTTCTGAGAGTTGTTACAGTATTCACAGCTTGTATCGATATTATTGCCAAAAAGCTTTGGTCCGAATAAATTCATAGTTATTACTCCTATTTATGCTATATACTAACAAACAATAGTAATAAACCCAAAAAATTATTACTAAATGTCTACTTGTATTATAACACCAATAGTAATATAATGTAAAGTAGAAAGATAAGGGAGGTATTAAATGCACTTACCAGATTTTGAAAGCGAAATAATGAATCTTAATGTAAAAGCTGATGTCCCTTTTTTAACCTATAAAAGGCTGGAGGATATCAGGTTTATAAACCATGCCTTCTCAACCCGACTTGGTGGTGTAAGCACAGGGGAATTTACCTCTATGAATTTAGCATTCAACCGTGGTGATAACCCAGAAAGTGTTACCGAAAATTATCAGAGATTATGCAGTGCTGCCGGCTTTGACTTTAACACGCTTGTAGCATCGGCACAAGACCACAATACAGTTGTACGCAAGGTTACTGCCGAGGACTGTGGCATAGGTATTACCAGACCACGGGATTTACAAAGCGTAGACGCTCTTGTAACTGATAAGCCAGGTGTTACACTGGTTACCTATTACGCTGACTGTACACCTGTATATTTTGTTGATACAGAAAAAAGGGTTATTGCTCTTGCTCACGCTGGCTGGAGAGGTACGGTTTCTAAAATCTGTAAAAAGGTTATAGATACAATGGTTAACGATTACGGCAGTAATCCCCGTAATATTATCTGCTGTGTAGGCCCTGCAATAGCTCAGTGCTGTTACGAGATAGACCAGAGCTGTTACAATGAATTCGCCAAGCTTAGTGAGCTTGATTTAGAAAAGATTATGACTGCCAGAGGCAACGGCAAATACATGGCAAATCTGACAGAAACCAACAAACAAATTTTAATGCTTAGTGGCGTGCCAGAAGAAAATATCACAATAAGCGATGTATGCACTAAATGTAACAGTGAGCTTTTATGGTCACACCGTGCTACAAATGGTAAGCGTGGTACAATGTGTGCATTTATGTGTATAAATGCTTGATAGTAAAACAAAGGAAGGAAAGTGAACAAAATGTATAAAAGAATAGCTGCTATTTTAATTGGCTGTGCAATGATTTCTACTGTTGCTATGACAGGCTGTGAAATTATTGTTGAAGAGAACACAAATATTGCTACCGAGGAGCAAACTGCTGAGGTAACAGAGGATACAGAAGCTACTGTTACAACAGATGACACTACTGCACCAGCTACAGAGCTTGTTACAGATGTTGTAGCTGACGAGGAAGGTACATTTGCCTATGTTGACGAAACAGTAACAAACCCTACTGTAGCACCAATAGAGGTACCTGAAGAAAGCACCGAGGACGATGTAATGCCACTGGCAGATGTTACTCCTGATATGCTTTCAGGCTCATGGAAGCCACTTATAGCACTGAATGTTGCTGACAGCACAGAGGTACCATTCTCACAGGCATTCGGCTCTGCTTACTCACAGTATGGTGGTTCATTAGTAATTGCAGATGACGCAAGCTTTACAATCTCAATGGGTGCTTCTATCATCGAGGCTAAGTCAAGTGGTACATTCACTATGAGCCAGAATAATCTGCTTGTAACATATACAGATGGCTCAGTTGATACATTCCTGTACATTCCTCAGTACAGAAATCAAGAGGTAATAAAAACACAGGTAGGCTCTACCTATGTATATTTCTACAAAGAAGCATAATCACATAACAGCTTTAAATGAATTTAAAGAACCCCCACAACAAAATTTGTTGTGGGGGTTTTCGTATCTTTGCTTTATTTAATCTGTAAAATTTATTCTGCCTCTAAAATTTCTCTTTGCAGTAATACTACATCAAGCACAGTTACATTGCCATCTCCATTGATATCTGCAAAGTATTTATCCCTATAATCCATCTCGTACGGCAATATTACACAATTCAGCATATCAATAACATCAGAAACATCTTTTCTGCCATTACGGTCAAGGTCACCCAATGGCAAAAGCTCAAGATTTTCATACAAATAGTCAAGCTTATCCATCTGTGTAATTACATCATCATTGTACATTTCTAACGGAAGCAGTGACACCTCTCCGTATTGACCTGAAATAATGTCAGGGCTGTAGTTGTTATATAATGCCTCTCCATAACATATTTCAGTTGATAACGCCCTTATCGAATCATCTGTATATTTATAATAGTCATCATAGCATACAGTTTGATACTGCCATACCTTTTCAATCAAAGGGTCAAGAGTTTTCAACCTCAACTCACCCACAGCCATTCCTATGCTTGTAATCTCGCTGATAAAGAAAGAGTCATCATAATACATATAGCTTGTACCCACAGTGAGCTTTGCACCGTCAACCATAAACTTTAATTTGTTTGCTGTATCGTCTGTATATATACTTAAATCGCTGCTTTCTATATAGTTAACATATTCGGCAAGGTCTTCATCAGCCTGAAAAACCAAACCTGTAATAGAGTACTTTAGCTTATCCAATAATGTCTCTAATCTTTCAGTTGTTGCTGTGCCTGATTCTACTGCGTTACATGCTTCAGTCGTACACTTCAGATAATAGTTATATGTGCTGTCTGTAAAGTCACCAGTATAAAATGGATTATAATCACGCAGAAGATAACTTGCTCTCATACAAGCTTCGCAATGTGCATAGCTTGAATGGTGCATATATTCAGGATTATCTAAACGATATATTTCTTCTATAACATTTACCCTGTGCAGTGCAGCTTCTGCTTCTGCAACAGCCGTTGCTAATTCTTTTCGTGTAAGAAATACATTTTCGTACGCAACTACTGACTTGTTAAAGCTTTCTCTTAGCTCTGCTCCCCATTTATCCTGAAAAGCATAGTAGTCATATTCAGGTTCTTCTATACTAGGATAAGTACAATAAAACTCATTCAGCAAATAAGTCATACTGCTGATTTTAAAATACAAATTATGGGATATTGTATCACTATGTTCTGGAATCTCAACAAAAGGAATATTATGCTTAATCGCATAGCTGTGTGCAGCTGTATTTTTCACACCGTAAATAGTCAGATTCTCACAACCATTAAAGGCATCGTCTGCAATATCTGTTGTTTGTTCAAATATAATAATTCTCTCTAATGCTGTACAGTCTGCAAAGGTTTCGCTGGCTATACAACTAACATTAAAAGGCACTACAAACTCATTAAGCGATGTACAGCCCTTGAACGCTCTGCTGCCGATTTCGCTAACCATGTCATAACCAGACATAAAATTATATCTGTGGCTTACTAAAAAATCTACACTCTTCAGAGCAGTACAGTTTTCAAAAGCACCCTCGCCTATTCTTAGTATGTTGACCTCATCAGGATGGACATTGTGACTATTCCACAGTATAACATCTTCGATGTATGTATTACCCTTAAACGCATTATCACCTATAGCACAACCGTAAATTCCAGAAACCTCTTCTGTAACACTAAAATCCAAAGTTCGCATATCCTCTGTATTTACGCCGTCTTTAAAGCCAGTTATCTCCCTGACATTTGAAAGTGATATATACGGAGTATCTATATCTGTGTTTCTTATTTCAAAATCACTTACACTCACCACTGCAAACGCATTTGATGAAAAAACCACCGAGCTTACCATAAGCACCGATAAAAATACTGATAAAAATCTGGTAAAACCTGTTCGTTTCATAATAATCCTCCTTTTTTCCAGCTTACAAGCTTTTTATCTGAGTAAACCAATAAGCAGATATAAGCTTTATTCCATTTCTAAAATCGCTCTTTGCAGCAATACTGCATCAAGCACAGTTACATTGCCGTCTTCATTCATATCTGCAAAATATATACTCTGTTCATCCAGATAACGCATAAAGACAATCGCTTCCAATAGATTAACAACATCAGCAACATTTCTCTCATAATTCAGGTCTACATCTCCAAGTGGCAGAAGCTCAAGATTTTCATACGCCTGTTCAAGCCTGTCTGTCTGACTTATTACATTCCTGTTATACTGCTCTAACGAATCTAACGAGCGTTTTCCGTAGCTGGTATAGTATAGCAACAGCTCATATGTGTCATAACCATTAATCAGGCTTTCTGCAGCAGCCTCTTCATTTAATACATTCTGAGCTGACTCTCTTGTATATTTAAAAGCTTCGTATTTGTAATAAAAGCGATTACTCTCCAGCAGATTATTCAGCGTATCTATACTCTTCAGCTTTAAGCCGAGCATAGCCGTTTCTATAGAATCAACACCAAGCATATAATAATAACTATCATTATATCTGTAGGTATCATTTACAGCATACCAAGCTTCAGAAACAGCTGTTCTTAAAACCTCTGCTGTATCATCTGTATATATACTTAAATCACGCTGTGGTATATCTCTTACATAAGCGGCAAGGTCTTCTTCTACCTGGAAAGCCAAAGCTTCAACAGACCATTTTAATCTTTGCAATGAATATGCCAGGCTTTCGTTTGTTGCGTTTCCTGATTCTACAAGGCTATACGCATAATCTCTGCACACCAGATAGGAGTTGTATGATTGCTGTGTTAAAGCAGATAAATCATAAGGATACACAGATTTCTGTATCATAGCACATGCTCTGTTACAGGCATCGCAGTGATATTCCGGATCACATATATCCCAAGGATTACCTAAACGATAAATTTCTTCTATTAGCTCTGCTCTATAGATAGCGTTTTTTGCATTGGCGATAGCCTCTTCTAGTTCAACCTGTGTTGAAAATGGATTTTCGTATTTAACAATCGCCTCTTCACAAACTCTCCTGAGATCTTCTTCCCATTTCTCCTGAAAACTATAGATATTATAGGTAATGTCCATTGAAGACATTGAGCCACGATAAGGCTCATTCAGCATAATGCTCATATAGTCAATATCTGTCCATAGTTCCGTATCAGGATAATTATAGTAACTTTCACCAATCTGCACAAAAGGAATATTCTTGCTGATTGCATACTTGTGTGCAGATGAATTTTTGTTAGCGTAAATAGTCAAATCATCACAGCCATCAAATGCATCATCTGCTATATTCTTGACACTGTCGTATATAACAACTCTCTTTAATGATGTACAACCGGCAAATGCTTCGCTTCCTATTATTTTTACATCTGAAGGGATTACAAGGTCATCAAGAGATGTACAGCCCTTGAATGCTCTGCTTCCGATTTCTTCCAGACATTCAGCCAAAAAAGCAATATCATCGAAGTTCATGCTAGATGCTGAATCTATACTTTTAAGTGAAGTACAATTCTCAAAAGCACCTTCGCCTATTTTCACAACTGGCAGATAATTAAACATATGACCATATGCAAAAATCTGAACCTCAAACAGCTGCAGTTTTTCTATGTATCTGTTATCCTTAAATGCCTCTTTACCTATTATATACTTTTGGGGATTAAAACCTTCATAAAGAACAGTCAAATCCAGTGTAGAGATTTCCTCTGGCTTTGCGTTTTCGCTGAATCCGGTTATTTCTGCGAATTTATACGTTTCTGGATATGGTGGACTCCATGTAGTTTCTGTTATTTCAAAATCACTTACATTCATCACTGCAAACGCATTTGATGAAAAAACCACTGAGCTTACCATAAGCACTGACAGCAATACTGCTAAAAATTTTGTAAACCTTGTTGTTTTCATAAAAATCCCTCACTTTTGTATATTATTGCTATATTAAGATTATACTCCCTCGATTTATTTATTACAATTATCTTATTGTATAAAACTTATGTCTTCTTTTTGTGTACATTCCTTTTATTTAAAACAAGTCAGCATATTTTTACAATTTTTTCAAATAAAATTTTATATGTTAACTGCACAAAAACAGCTTAATCTGCACAGATAATTCATTGTTTTTTTCTACATAATATGTTAATATGTAAAAGTAAAAATTATTTTTTGGATAAGAGCAAGCAGTTGATTTTATCCCGAGGTATATAGAAAACGGAGATGATATTATGGCAACAGTAACGGAATATCAATGTCCCAACTGTGGTGGTGAAATTGAATTTAATCCTAATCTGCAAAAAATGAAATGCTCCTATTGTGGCAGTGATTTTGATGTAGAAACCTTAAAGGCGTATGACGAGGATTTAAAAACACAACGACCAGACAACATACAATGGCAAATGCCTGCCGACACATGGGCTGAAGGCGAAGCAGAGCATTTGTCTGGATATGAATGTCAGGGCTGTGGTGCAGAAATAGTCGGTGAGGGTACAACTGGTACAGTTGATTGTCCATATTGTGGCAACCATGTAATTTTAAAGGGCAAATTTTCTGGCGACCTTCGTCCTGACCTGATTATTCCATTCAAGTTTGATAAAAAAATGGCAAAGGAGGGTCTTAACAATCACCTTAAAGGCAAGCATTTTCTGCCAAAGGTATTCAAGGACCAGAATCACATTGACGAAATCAAGGGTATTTATGTACCATTCTGGCTGTTTGACGCTGATGTTGACGCAAGCATACGCTACAAGGCAACCCGTGTGCGTAGCTGGAGAAGAGGCGACTACAAATATACTGAAACAAGCTATTATTCAGTAATGCGTGAGGGTCTTATTGCGTTTGATAACATCCCTGCTGACGGCTCTAGTAAAATGGCAGATGATTTAATGGAGTCTATCGAGCCATTCAATCTTTCTGAGGGTGTTGACTTTCAGACAGCCTATCTGTCAGGATATTTCGCCGACAGATACGATGTTACAGCCGAGCAATGTATTTCACGAGCAAACGAGCGTGTAAAGCACAGTACAGAAGAAAACTTCAGAAAAACTGTAACAGGCTATAGCTCTGTAACAACAGAAAGCTCTTACATAAACACACATAATGGTAAGGCAAAGTATGCTTTATATCCTGTATGGATTTTAAACACCACATACAACGGCGAAAAATATGTTTTTGCAATGAATGGTCAGACCGGTAAATTTGTAGGTAACCTTCCTTGCGACAAGGCGGCATTCTGGCGTTTTTGTGCTTTATGTACTGGTGCTATGTCACTGGCAACATACGGTATAATATTCCTGCTAAGAATACTTGGTGCTATATAAGGAGGGTTAACGCTATGAAGAAAAAAATAACAGCAGCCTTGATTGCTATATTGGTCTGCATAGGCTTTTCTGTGCCTTCATTTACAATAAGTGCTGGTGCAGTATCTGATTTTCCAAGAGTTTTAGACGAAGCAGACCTTCTCAGCCAGAGCGAAGAAGATTCTCTGCTCGACAAGCTTGATGATATAAGTGAAGAATATGAATGTGATGTAGTTGTGGTAACTCTTGATGATTTAGATGGCTACTATTCGGCACAGTCAGCAGCAGATGATATTTTCGATTATCAGGGCTATGGCTATGGCAGCCGTGATTCTGGTATTCTGTTGCTTATAAGCATAGAGGGTAGAGATTGGGCAATAAGTACATATGGCAAAGGCATAGATGTATTCACAGACAAAAGGCTTAACCATATGAAAAACGAGTTTAAGCCTTATCTGAAAAACAACGAATTTTATGATGCCTTTGACTGCTTTGCAGATTTATGCGAAGACTATCTGATAAAATCAGAGAATGGTTCTTCAGCTGTGGGATTCAGCTCTTTAGAATGGTACTTTATACCTGTATCTATTGCTATTGGTGCAATAATTGCATTGATTACAGCCTTTGCAATGAGAGCAAGCTTAACAAGCGTAAGACCACAGAAATCTGCTGCAAGCTATGTGCGTCCAAACAGTATGAAAATCACAAATCAGCGTGAAAACTTCCTGTACAATAATGTAACAAGAGTAAAGATAGAATCTTCAAGCTCAAGTGGTGGCTCAAGCACACACCATAGCTCATCTGGCAGAAGCCACGGTGGAGCAAGTGGTAAATTCTGATATATTTTAAAATTAAAAGCATACAGCCAAAATTAATGTGCTGTATGCTTTTTTGTTATAAGTAAAAATTCCTGATATAAAAAAGGCAGCTTACCCACATTGGTAACCTGCCTTTTGTTATAACCATATTCAATTAAATTAAGACTATTAAAAATCGTCTATATTTTCTATTATATCTACCATTTTAGTTTCTTCGTTTTCGTTTAGGCTCTCTGGAGCTGATGAGCTTGAATTGTCTGAATCGGTTGGTTTGGAGGAATCATCCGGAGTGGCTGTACCTGAGCTGCTTGAAGATGAATTATTTGAAGATGAGCTGCCAGATGATGAAGCATTGGAGCCTGAGCTGCTTGAGCTATCAGCTGATGAGCCTGAACTGCCAGCGTTATTACTGGAGCTGTTGTTTGATACTGCACTGCTTGAGCTGTTCTGGCTGTCAGTGCTATTGCCGGTATTATTACCCTGTGTATCAGAAGAATCAGCAGGATTTGTAGCACCGTTATACTGCTGACCATTAATATACAGCACATTGTCTACAACAGTCCACTGATCAGGCTGTATTGCAGAGGTATTGCTGCCACTGTAATATTCAAAGGTTAATGGCTCTGCTGAAGTTTCTTCATCTGTATTTGGTGTTACTATCAGGTTATTATTCTCATCAATTGTGTATGTACCTGTAACTCCACCTATTATGCAGGTACCATCATCGTTAAATTCGGCTTCTATGTCGTCACTTCTGCCACCCCAATCACCTACAATAGCTGTTGCAGGCTGGTCAGAATTATCCTTATTACTACAGCCACAGCCACTTATGGCACATACACCTGCAGATATAATAATAGCTGAAAAAATAATAGCAAAAAGCTTTTTCATAAAAATCTTCCTTCCTGTACTTTTATAAAATAAGTTTACATAATCAGCCTATAAATGTCAATTAATAAATTGTTAAAGGCGATACCGTAAAAATCCGGTATCGCCTGATTTTACTTATTTATAGTATCTGCAATAAAGCCTGGCACCTCTTCGGGTGATATTCCAAGCACATAAGCAAACTCATCGTGCAAAATTCTTTCTGCATCCTTTAATATTCTTTCATCTGCAATATGCAGCTTTCTTCCACATTGCTCCTGACTTTGCTTGTGATTATAAAGTGTTTTTACTACTCTTACAATCTCGGTTATGTCACCTGCAGTTAAAATTTTTTTAAACCTTTCTTTTCTTTCAAAGTCATCAGAAATACATATTTCTTCTTCATAAGGCATTGCTTTTATCATCTGCAAAATTTCCTCTTTATTAAGAATATTACGCATTTTTCCGACTAAATCAGTATTATTTTTCGACACAAAAATCTCAGCGTTTATATTATGCACAGGCTGCAGCACATAATATTCTATATTTCTGTCCTTAAAGCTTTTTAAAGTAATATCAACAATTTTACAGACACCGTCGTTTTTGTAAATTACCATATCACCTATTTTATACACATCAGGCACCTCTTTGCTATTAATATAACTAAATTATAGCAAATAAAATAATTTTTTGTCATAGGCGATTTTTACAAATAAAAGCCGGAATTAATCGGTGCAAAATTATAATAATTACCACTTAATAAAACAAAAACCGACGGCTTGTTGCACCGTCGGTTAAAATTCATTTACAGCTGAAATGATAAAAACACCTTATCCTTAAAAGACATAGCCCAGCGAATACCCTTATTGCCTGATGTTTTTTGAACAATCCATTCAGTTTTCAAAATACCCATTTTTTCAAGCTTTTTAAATACAAGCTTTACTAATACAGCTATTCCTGCAAAAAACACAATTGCCTTTGCAACAAATCCCAAAAATTTAAATATACATTTCATACTGTTTCACCTCTCCTAGCTAATATTATACCATAAAAAGGTAAATAATCAACAGAAATTTATATATATCCTCTATCAGTCAAAGCCTTCATCAAGAATTCTCTGGCAAGGCTATTTGGCTTTATATATTTTACAGCGTCATCAACAGTAAACCAGCCTGCTTTGTCTACCTCGTTTTCCTTTATCTTAAAATCCTCGCTATCAACAACTGTGATAAAATTATGGATTAATGTATTGCTTTTTTCAAAATAAATACTGTGATTATAATTATACGAAACAGCGTTTAAGCTTACCTCTTCTGCAATTTCTCTTACCAGAGCCTGCTGTGGTATTTCGCCCTTGTTTATATAGCCAGCAACCAGTATATTATCTGTTTTGCCATACTGCTGAATAAGCAACAGCTTATCCTTGCTTTTATTGAAAATAACAGCACTTACTGCACTGTTATACATAGGGAATTTGAACATCTGGCATTTACTGCAATATTGCACCATACCCTCGTCGCCACATTCCTTCTCATATAATTTTGTACCACAAACAGAGCAAAAATTAAGCTCGTCCATTTTATCCCTCCTCTATATTATAAAGCATTTTTCATCAGCTATACATAATTATAGACTTATAGTTTTGTAAAATTCAAGGGTTTTGAAATTATGCGAGGTTGTGTAAAAAAGATATTGCTCGCAGCAGCTTTCAAGAAGCTTTAAGCCGTTATCAGAAAGCTTAAAATTAAACATTTTATTCTGCTCTGCATAAATACAATATCGCATAGCAGTGGTAACACCCATACCAATTTTTATACTTTGCTCGTTAATATCGTGTATACAATCGCCACAAACAAGCCTGCCGGATTTTGGCAGAAAATACATAACCTCTGACTCATAGCATTTACAGCTGTTACAGCACACAAGGTCGGGCATATAGCCACTGAAGCATAACATTCTAAGCTCTACTGCCGATTTTATCACGCTTAACGGGCGTTTATTATTGCACAGTAAATACAGGGCGTTAAGCATTAAACGCAGGTATTCCTCTGCTTTAGATTCTTTAGGAGCAAGGTGGCCAACAAGCTCACAAAAATACTGTGCAAGCGACATATTAACAATATCTGTTCTTAGCTTTATAAACATTTCTTCGCTTGTAGCTTCGTCAACTATGTAAGTATCCCGATTGATATATAATACCAATCGGGAGTAACATAACAGCCTTGTAGCAGAGCCCTTTGCACTTTTAAGGCTTCTGCAATTTTTAACAAAGGCTTTTATAATTCCTCGTTCTCTTGTCAACACAGTTATAAGACGATCCTGCTCACCAATATTTTGCTCCCCTATAATCAATCCGTCCGTGGATATCTTCATCATCGTCCTCCTGCATATCAAAATCATCTTCTTCGTTAAAATATTCAGGGAAATTCACCTTGGAATCTCTTAGTGAGGTATAACGCAAATAATCAACTACACTGCCTGTTGATAAAAAATTTTCCCAAGCATCATAAGCATTCATAACTACACACCCTTGTAATAATTTAAGCTACAATAAATTATATGATTTACCATAGCCTATGTTTACATTATACCTCGTTTTCTTATGCGAGCTGGGATGTAATTTGTAGAAGGGACAATTTACATTATATGGAACTTAAATTGTAGTTTGCAGGGGCGTTGCCCCTGCACCCCACCAGCCTTTGAAAAGGCTGGACCTAAACTTTACGCTTGAGTGTCTGCTACGCAGTCACTCAAGATACGCACAA
>JAXJDU010000167.1:0-10117 GCA_036301785.1 Acutalibacteraceae bacterium
CATTGCCTTTACAAAAAGAATATGCAAAGCCTTTGAAGGAATTGTAGAAAATCTTATGAATACAGGCGAAACAACAGCAGTTGTTGTAACACACGGTGGAGTTATTATGACACTTATGTCAATTTATGGATTGCCACAGGCAGAGTCTTACCGTTGGCAGATGGATAACTGCTTTGGCTATTCAATAAGAATAACCCCAATGCTATGGATGCGTGACAAGGTAGCCGAGGTTTATGACTATTGCCCAAGAGAAGATAAAGAGGAGTAATTGTAACCAACTTTACATTTACAAACAGCAAATTATGTTATAATAATATAAATTTATCAAAAGATAATAATGGAGGAAAATAATTATGAAAACTTATAAAATAGCTTTGCTAAAAGGTGACGGAATAGGCCCTGAAATTGTAAATCAGGCTGTAAAGGTGCTTGATAAAACAGCCGAGAAATTTGGCTTTGCAGTAGAATATGACCCAGCAGACATTGGTGGTATCGCTATTGATAATTACGGTGAGCCACTACCACAGGTTACAATTGATAAGTGTAAGGCAGCAGACTCTGTTATGCTTGGTGCTGTTGGTGGTCCAAAGTGGGACACTCAGCCAGCTGGCAATCGTCCAGAGTCAGGTCTGCTGAAAATCAGAGAGTCACTTGGTTTGTTTGCAAATCTTCGTCCAGCAGTAATTTTTGAGCCACTGAAGAGTGCTTCTCCAATCAAGGATGATATTATCGGTGACAACCTTGACATTATGATTGTCCGTGAGCTTACAGGTGGTATCTACTTTGGTACAAGAGGCAGAGTAGAAGAAAACGGTGTACAGGCTGCTTACGATACAGAGAAATATTCTATACCAGAGGTAGAAAGAATTGCAAAGGTAGCCTTTGATATGGCTATGAAGAGAAATAAAAAGCTTACAAGCGTAGACAAGGCAAATGTTCTTGAGTCATCTCGTTTGTGGAGAGAAACAGTAAACAGAATTGCAAAGGATTACCCAGAGGTAGAAGTAAACCATATGTATGTAGACAACTGTGCAATGCAGCTTGTTCGTAATCCTGGTCAGTTTGATGTTATTGTTACATCAAATATCTTTGGTGATATTCTTTCAGACGAGGCTTCTATGATTAGTGGTTCAATCGGTATGCTTGCTTCAGCAAGCTTAAGCTCTGGCAAGGCTGGTCTTTACGAGCCAATCCATGGCAGTGCACCAGATATCGCTGGTCAGGACATTGCAAACCCACTTGCAACAATTCTTTCAGTTGCTATGATGCTAAGATACTCACTTGACGAGCCACAGGCTGCACAGGCAATTGAAGATGCTGTAGCAAAGGCTCTTGAAACACATCGTACACCAGACATTTATGAAGAGGGTACAACAAAGGTAAGCTGTTCACAAATGGGTGACTATGTTTGCACATTAATCTGATAGAATAGAGCTGATTTATTTAATATGAAAAAATACGATATCCATAGCCATATTCTGCCAGAAATAGATGACGGTGCGGCAGATATTGATATTTCGTTGCTTCTTTTAGAGGCTCTGGAATGTCAGGGCGTTACAAGTCTTGCTTTTACACCACACTTCTATACACAGTATGAAGAGGTTGAAAGCAGACTTGAGGAATTTTTATACAAACGAGAAAAATCATTCAAGAAGATACAAAAGGAATACGCAGGTAATATGGAATTCACTCTGGGAGCAGAGGTGCATTTGTCAGAAAATCTTATGCTGATTGAAAACCCAAGAGCATTATGCTATGAGAATACAGATTACATGCTGATAGAAATGCCTTATCACAGTAAATTCACAGATGAAGAAATGGAAATCCTTTTATATCTTAAAGAGAAGCATAATATAACACCTGTGCTTGCACATATCGAGCGTTATCCGGCACTGATAAAAAACAAGGCTTTAATCTCAAAATTAAAGGATATGGGCTGTGTTATGCAGATAAATACTGAATCTCTTACAAGAAGATTTGGCAAGGGTAAGATTTTAAAGCTGATAAAAGAAGGCTATGTAACTGTGCTGGGGTCAGATACTCATTCAACCACCCGTGGCTGCGACTTTGGCATTGGCTTTCCAGCGATTGAGCAGCATTGCTCTGAAAGCGTAATAGAGAATATAAGCAAAGCTTCAAAGGCACTATTTGCTGAATGATTATTAAAAATTAATTGTATTATCAAACTCCATTAAAAAGTAGACTTGTTTAAGGCGTATTTCAACCAGACTTCATATTGCTTACTCACAAGGTGACACCCTTGCTGTGGGTAAGTTTCATCTGGCACAATATCTGTTTGCAAATCCTGGTCTGCTTTTTAGCAGAGTGTAGTATAAGGAGGAGAAAAAATGTTAAAGAGATTATCTTCACTAGGCTTGGCAATTTTTATGCTGTTGTCAATCACAGCTTGTAATAACTCAGGCAACGATGATACATCGGGCAACACCCCAACAGATTCATCACAGACTGCTACAGAGCCTGCAACAGAAGAAATGAAGGAATACGAGCCAGTGCGTTCTGACAAAATCTTAAACGAACAGGGCTTAGCTGATAATATAAGTGATGGTGCTATTCTTCATTGCTGGTGCTGGTCTTTTAATACAATCAAGGATAATATGAAGGATATTGCAGAGGCTGGATTTTCTACAATCCAGACATCACCTATCAACCAGTGTAAGGTTGGTGAAAATGGTGGAATGCAGATTCAGGATAAGGATGACAGCATAAACAACGGTAAGTGGTATTATCATTATCAGCCAACTGATTATGTTATAGGTAACTATCAGATGGGCACAGAGGACGAATTCAGAGCAATGTGCGAAGAGGCTGACAAATATGGTATAAAGGTTATAGTTGACGCTGTAGTTAACCATATGTCTGGCGATAAATCTGTATTAAGTGAAAATGTTACAGGTCTGAACGACCCATTCCACACACTTGGTGAAGTAAAGGACTACAACGACAGAAAAGAAGTAACACAGGGCCAGCTTTTAGGCCTTACAGACCTTAACACACAGAATGAAGAAATTCAGCAGTATGTTCTTACCTTCCTTAAGGCTTGTGTAGACGCTGGTGCAGATGGCTTCAGATATGACGCTACAAAGCACATCGAGCTGCCATCTGATGACGCAGAATTTGCAAGTAATTTCTGGAATGTAATTCTTGACAATGGTTCAAAATTCCAGTACGGCGAGGTGCTACAGGGTGGCTCTGACCAGATTGCAGAATATGCAAAATATCTGAATGTAACAGCCTCAAAGTATGGCGAAATACTAAGAGATGCAGTTATCAACGAGGATATCAACGCTGTTATATTGAAGGATTACTCAGTTAACGGTATGGACGCTTCTAATCTTGTTACTTGGGTAGAGTCACATGACAACTACTGTAACGATGGTAACTGGGAATATATGGACGAATTGCAGATTAAGCAGGCATGGGCTATTCTTTGCTCCCGTGCTGGTGGTACACCACTGTTTTTCGACCGTCCTGCAGGAGCTTCTACTGAGGACCAGTGGGGTAACAATAAGCTGGGTGTAACCGGCAGTGACTTCTACAAGGATAAAGAGGTTGTAGAGGTTAACAAGTTCAGAAACGCAATGATAGGCGAGGACGAAAAGCTGAGCAACCCTGGTGACAACACAGATATTCTTATGATTGAGCGTGGAGCAAAGGGTGCAGTTTTAGTAAATATCTCTGGCGAAGAAATTAAGGTTACAGGTGCAGAAACAGCTCTTGCTGACGGTACTTATAAGGATAAGGTAAGTGGCAAGGAATTTAAGGTAAAGGACGGCAAGCTGACAGGTACAGTTGCAAAAGAAGCAGTGGTTGTTCTTTATAACTGATAATAAAACAAAATAAAAGCTTGATAAAAAGCTTAATTCGCAACAAGCCCACAAGTGATGATACAGGTCACTGTGGGCTTGTGATTTGTTTCAGAAAATAGCTTTATATATGGTCATGCTTATAGCTGTATTGTTTTTGTTCTTAACAGCAGACAAGCTGTACAGACGGATTTTCCATCTGAAAAACAGTTAAGCAGGTGCAGCAGGGCTAACGCTTATATTACAATAAAATATATAAGTTAATCGTTGTGTTTTATTTATTGATGTAATATAATATAGAAGAATTATAATTACGGAGGAATTACATGGTCTTATATTTTTCTGCAACAGGTAATACAGAGTTTATCGCAAAGGAGCTTGCAAAGCGAACAAATGACGAGTGTGTTAATCTTCTTGACCGTATAAAATCGCAGGATTTTTCACCTGTTCATTCTGAAAAACCGTTTGTTATCTGTGCTCCTGTTTATGTGTGTGAAATACCACGCTTTATGACTCGATATCTTAAAAAGGTTTCGTTTACTGGCAGCAAGGATGTTTATTTTATTCTTACAAGTGGTGGCTATTGTGGACCATCAGGCCCACTTCTGGAAAAGCTTTTTAAATCTAAAAAGATGGTTTGTCATGGTCATGCTGAGTTTAAAATGCCTAGAAATTATGTTGCAAGTGATGATTACCCTATGCTTGAAAAGCCTGAGGTTGAAGAGAGAATTACTAGCTCTTATAATCAGCTGCAACAGGTGGCAGATGATATTCTTGCCGGAAACAAGCTTACAGCAAGACGAGTGCTTTTATTCGAAACCCTTATTACAGTTCCGTTTAATCCTGTGTGGTGTAAATTCAAGCTGACTGCAAAGGATTTTTACGCCGAAGAATCATGTATGGGCTGTGGCAAGTGTGAAAAGCTGTGTCCTCTTAATAATATCAGGATAGAAGATAAAAAGCCTGTATGGGACAATCAATGTACACACTGCATGGCATGTATCAGTAACTGCCCTGTTAATGCTATTCAGTATGGTAATATTACCCAGAAAAAAGAGCCTTATACCTTTAACAAATATAAGTATGTAGTTAAAAATCTTGAACAGCAATCAGCTGAATAATACCAGCTTTACTTTAGCTGAAAAATTAAAAGCACAGCAGTTTTCAGATAATAAATACAAAAGCAGAATAATCAGATAATATGCAAAAAAAGGTCGGGGTTTTCTGGACTTTGTCTTTTAAACAGATTTTTTATTGATAAAGACATTTATGTGATTTATAAATATTAAATATTTCCGTGTCAGCAGGCATGCAGTTTATAATATGTTTTACACTGCTTTATACCCTGTATTATGGTTTCAGCCTTATTTTAATACAGGTATTCTTATTATGTACCGGAGCGTTTAAGGATAAATCAAAAGAAAAAAATCTTGCAATTTGTATTTTAACAGTGTATAATGTAAACACAATTTTAGAAACGGGAGCTTGTGAACAGGCTGAGAGGAAGGTGTGACCTTCGACTGATAACCTGATTTGGATAATGCCAACGGAGGGATTTCGTATGCAATGTATTCGGAATAACGATTTCGATGGGGAATTACCAGATAGGTGGTAGTCCCCGTTTTTGTTTTATATGTGAGTATTCTGTCTTTTTAAAAAATGATTTGCTGATATAAAGTATGAGGAGAAGAAATATTATGAAAAAAAATAAAGTCAGACTAATGTGTATGGCAGGTGTTTTTACTGCCTTGGTTTTCGTTGTAACTGCATATCTGCATATTCCTACAAATAATGGATATATTCATGTAGGTGATGGAATAATCTATCTTGCAGCCTGTTTATTGCCATGGCCCTATGCAATGGTTGTTGGTGCAGGTGGCGCAATGCTTGCCGATTGCCTTACAGGCTTTGCAATATGGGCACCAGCCTCTGTTGTAATCAAGGCACTTACTGCTTTGCTTTTTTCAAGCAAAAAAGATAGTATTATAAATCTTCGAAATTCAACAGCTCTTTTACCTGCTGCACTTCTGTGTGCAGGTGGATACTATTTGTATGAGGCCTTGCTATACGGAAATTTAATTGCACCACTTGCAGGAATCCCAGCCTCGCTTACACAGTCGATAGCAAGCTCAATTATTTTTGTTGTTGCTGGTCTTTCACTTGATAAAATGAAAATCAAATCTGCATTAATCGGAGGTAGTCGCAAATGATGACAATTACATATCCTGTTTCAAAAGGAATATATGTTAACATAACTAATCGTTGTCCTTGTGCGTGTACATTCTGCATACGCAACCACAAAGACCATGTTTTTGAATCTGACACACTATGGCTTGACAGAGAGCCTGCTGTACAGGAAATCTGTGACAGCCTTGATACATGGAATTTAGAAGAGTATGAAGAAATTGTCTTTTGTGGCTTTGGTGAGCCTACAGTGCGACTTTATGATTTGCTTGAGGTGGCAAGGTATGTTAAGTCAAAAAGTGATATAAAAATCCGTATAAACACAAATGGTCTTGCTGACCTTATCTGGAACAAATCCACAGCCTCTGAACTAAAAGGGTTTATTGATACTGTTTCTGTCAGTTTGAACGCTACCAACAAGGAGGATTATCTAAAGGTGGTTCGTCCTAGGTTTGGAATTGAGTCCTTTGACGCTATGCTTAAATTTACCAAGGAATGTACAGAATATGTTCCGTCTGTTATTATGACGGTGGTAGATGTAGTAACCACAAAGGAAGAGCAGGAAACCTGCCGTAAAATCTGCGAATCTGTGGGAGCAACATTCCGTGTTCGTCCTTATTCGGATTAAATTTTATGTTCAGCAGAAACGCTTGCGAATAACCGAAAGTTATATATAAATTCAGAGATAATTGAATATTAACGGGAGCTTGTAAACAAGCTGAGAGGAAGGTGTGACCTTCGACCGAGAACCTGATTTGGATAATGCCAACGGAGGGATGCCTGATATAACAAGAAAATATCGGGAATAACAGAGCTTGTTAAGGGAGTTACCAGATTGGTAGCTCCTTTTTGTTTTATATTCGGAGGTGCATTTATGATTAAAATTAACGGAGAAGAAAAGAATGTTGCAGGAATAACAGTTGCTGAGTATCTTGCAACAACCAATTACAATCCCAGAAGAATTGCAGTTGAACGCAATGGTGATATCGTACCTAAGTCACAGTATGATACCACTGTTTTGCAAGACGGTGACAGCCTTGAGGTTGTAAGCTTTGTGGGAGGTGGTTAATCTGATTCCGACAATGGAAGAGTGGTACAAAGCCTTGTGTGAAAGACATGGTGAGGCTATACAAAGAAAATTCACTACTGCTACAGTAGCAATCTGTGGTCTTGGTGGTCTTGGCTCAAACATCGCCGTTGCTCTTGCCCGTGCAGGCGTTGGAAAGCTGATTTTAATTGATTTTGATAAAGTGGATATTACAAATCTTCACCGACAGCAATATAAAGCTGCTCAGATTGGCATGAGCAAGACAGAGGCTTTATCTGAAAATCTGCTGGAGATTGCTCCATACACTATAGTTGAAGCTAATAATGCTTGTATTACCGAAGATAACGCAGAAAAGCTCCTTGAAAAAGCAGACATTATCTGCGAAGCCTTTGACAATGCAGAGTGCAAGGCAATGCTCACAAATTCAGTCCTTGAAAAAATGCCTGAAAAATACCTTATAGCAGCTTCAGGTATGGCTGGAATGGGTAGTGCTAACACAATAAAAACTCGCAGGGTATCAAAAAAACTGTATATCTGCGGTGATGAAGTAAGCGATGTACAAGCAGCAGGCAGTCTTATATCTTCCCGTGTAATGCTATGTGCTGCACATCAGGCACATATGGTGCTTAAAATTCTGGCAGATGAATTTTAAGTTTAAGAAAGAAGGATAAAAAATGAATAACGATAAATTAATAATTGGTGGTCACGAATTTAACTCCCGTTTTATTCTCGGCTCGGGTAAATATTCTATGAAGCTTATAGAATCAGCAATTAAAGACGCAGGTGCTGAAATTATCACACTTGCAGTACGCAGAGCAAACACAAAGGAGCAGGAAAATATTCTTGATTACATTCCTGAGGGTATTACATTGCTGCCTAATACAAGTGGTGCAAGAAATGCAGAGGAGGCTGTGCGTATTGCAAGACTTGCCAGAGAGCTTGGCTGTGGTGATTTTGTGAAAATCGAAATTATGCGTGATTCAAAATACCTGCTGCCTGATAATTACGAAACTATAAAGGCTACTGAAATTCTTGCTAAAGAGGGCTTTGTGGTTATGCCATATATGTATCCCGATTTGAATGTAGCAAGAGATTTAGTAAACTCAGGTGCAGCTTCTGTAATGCCTTTAGCTTCTCCTATTGGCTCTAATAAGGGGCTTGCTACAAAGGAGTTTATACAGATTCTTATTGATGAAATTGATGTACCGATTATTGTAGATGCAGGTATCGGCAGACCATCTCAGGCTTGTGAAGCTATGGAAATGGGTGCTTCAGCAATTATGGCGAATACTGCACTTGCAACTGCAGGCGATTTACCTATGATGGCTTCTGCCTTTAAAAATGCAATAGAGGCTGGACGAAAAGCATACCTTGCAGGACTTGGCAGAGTGCTTACCCGTGGTGCTTCTGCTTCTGACCCGTTAACAGGCTTTTTAAGAGATTAAGGAGGATTTATGGAAAATCAATTTTTTGTAGATTCTGAGCATTTATCATCAAAGGCTCTTGCCAGAAAGCACAGGCTTGAAAATGAGCCTGAATCCCGTACGAATCATATGGAATATATGGAGGGTATGGAAATTATTGACTCCGATATATGCTCAAGGGTTATCGAGCAGATGAAGTCTTACGATTATAGCAAGTATACTGCAACAGATGTAAAAACGGCACTGGAGCATGATGTGTGTACTGTTGAAGATTTTAAGGCTCTTTTGTCACCGGCAGCCAAGCCCTTTTTAGAGCAGATGGCACAGCGTGCAAGCATTGAAACAAGCAAGCATTTTGGAAATACTGTTTATCTTTTTACTCCTTTATATATTGCAAATTACTGTGAAAATTATTGCGTGTATTGTGGATTTAACTGCTATAACCATATAAAACGAATGAAGCTTGATACAGAGCAGATAGAAAAAGAAATGCAGATTATCGCTGACAGTGGCATGGAAGAAATTCTTATTCTCACAGGCGAAAGCAGAGCCATGAGTAATGTAGAATACATTGGTGAAGCCTGCAAGCTTGCAAGAAAATATTTCAGAATGGTAGGGCTTGAAATATACCCTGTAAATACAGATGAATATAAGTATCTGCACGAATGTGGTGCTGATTACATAACTGTATTTCAGGAAACCTATGATTCTGACAAATACGAAGCTCTTCACCTTTGTGGCCATAAGCGTATTTTTCCATATCGCTTTGATTCACAAGAAAGAGCACTTATGGGTGGTATGCGTGGAGTTGCCTTTTCTGCACTTTTAGGCTTGTCAGATTTCAGAAAGGACGCACTGGCAAGTGCGTTGCATGTGTATTACCTTCAAAGAAAATACCCTCACGCAGAAATGTCGCTTTCCTGTCCAAGGCTCAGACCAATTATCAATAACGATAAAATCAACCCACTTGATGTAGGCGAAAGTGAGCTTTGTAAGGTGTTATGTGCTTATCGTATTTTTCTGCCATATGTAGGTATAACTGTATCTTCCCGTGAGAGTGCTAAGTTTAGAAACGGAATAGTAAAAATCGCTGCCACAAAGGTTTCTGCTGGTGTTTCCACAGGAATAGGCGACCACGATTCTAAATATAACGGAGCCGAAGCTGATGAAATACATGGCGATGAGCAATTTGAGATTGACGATAGCCGTAGCCTTGATAAGATGTATGAGGACATAACAGATGAAGGCTTACAGCCTGTGCTTAATGATTATTTATATGTGTGAGGTAATTTATGAAAAAATTTGATACAAGCCTGTATTTTATAACTGACAGCTTTGGTTTCAGCGAAGAAGAATTTCTATGTCGTATAGAGCAAGCAATAATGGGTGGTGTAACTATTCTTCAGCTTCGTGAAAAAAATAAAACAACCCGTGAATATATTGAGCTTGCTCAGAAGGTGCATAACATTACAAAAAAGCATAATATTCCTCTGATTATTGACGATAGGGTAGATGTAGCACTTGCCATTAATGCCGAGGGTGTTCATGTTGGTCAAAGTGATATGCCTGTAAAATTAGCAAGAAAGCTGATGGGCGAAAATAAGATAGTGGGTGCAACAGCGAAAACAGTTGAACAG
>JAXJDU010000168.1:0-5277 GCA_036301785.1 Acutalibacteraceae bacterium
CCCTTTGGTCGTGTGGGGAGGGTTAAGGGAGGGGATTTCGAAATTCCCTCCCTTGCAATCTTTGCTTACTTTCTTTTGTAAGAAAGTAAGTCACTGAATGTAACCAATTTACGAAGTAAATTGATTGCGAGGGATTAGCACTATAAATAATAAAAAGTTTATTATTATAAAAACAGTTTGTAAGAGCATAACACTTTAGCTTGCTATAAAAGCAAGTAAGACACCGACACATTACATGTGTCCTTTATAAAAAATACTTTTAAATAATACAAACTAACTGCAAATATTAAAATTTTATCATTGTGCTATAAAGCCATACAGAGTGCAACTTTGACCGACAAACTACAATTTATCACACCGAGGTTATTCAAATGAGTTATTATTCAGCTAATCAATATTACAAAAGTGTATTTAACAGCAAGGTTTACAAAATATCACTGAATGGTGGTATGACCTGCCCTAACAGAGATGGCACCAAAGGCAGGGGAGGCTGTATTTTTTGCAGCAATAAGGGCTCAGGTGATTTTTCCCCTGTCAGCAGTATGTCTATAAATAGTCAGATAGAAGAATCAATTGCCCGTGTGAGGGATAAAATAAAGGAGAATAAGTTTATTGCTTATTTCCAGTCCTTTACAAATACCTATGCACCTGTAAGCTATCTTGAGAATATTTTTATACAGGCTATTAACCACCCAAGCGTTGTTGGTTTGTCTATAGGTACAAGGCCAGATTGCCTGGGTGATGATGTTTTGCAGCTGCTTGATAAGCTGAATAAAATTAAACCCGTTTTTGTAGAGATTGGCTTGCAGACTATTCACGAAAAAACTGCAGAATATATAAACAGGTGCTACCCACTGAGTACCTTTGATACAGCTGTGAAGAATCTTAAAAGTATTGGTGTAAATGTAATTGTGCATACTATAATAGGATTGCCCGACGAAACAGAGGAGATGATATACCAGACTGTGGACTATGTTGGAAAAAGTGGTGCAGACGGTATAAAGCTGCAATTGTTGCATATCCTTGAAAATACAGCACTTGCCGATGATTACAGCAAGGGTAAATTCAGTACACTTACGCTTGAAAAATATACAGAAATTATCTGTAATTGTATAGAAATCATTCCTGCAAGCATGGTGATACACCGTATTACAGGCGATGGTGCTAAAAATATTTTAATAGCACCACTGTGGAGTGGTAATAAAAAGCTTGTTTTAAATACAATAAATAAGGCTATAAAGGAGCAGAATATAGTGCAGGGCTCAAAGAGCTCGCAAGATATATTAAGAAAAATAAATATTTAAAACGCAATTTGTATGCAAAGCACTTGCATAATCAGTCGGAATTTTGTATAATGTAGAGTAAGTAAAATCAATGATAAAATATTACAGTTGGTATGTATTTCTTATTGATTTTCAGTTAAAGATATTATATAATAATTAGTTGAGGTGAGGCTGGTGAAACGAGCACTCGTAATTTCTAAAGATGAACGAAACGCTCAGGTGCTTATCGCCTTACTAAGAAAAGATGGCTACACAGAGTTGAAAACTGCTAAATCAGCTGCAGAGGCTAAACGCTGTGTTGCTGAAAACAGCTTTGATTTAATCTTCATTTATACACCACTTGAAGACGAGCTTGGACTTAATTTGTCGGTATATCTTGCACAGCGTTCAAAGGCAGCAGTCTTTATTGCGTTAAGCGAGAAAACAGCCGAGCAAACCCAGCCTATGCTATGCGAGCAAGGGGTTATAACTATGCAAAAGCCACTTACCGAGGCAGGCCTAAGGCAAAGCCTTATGGTGTGGAATACACTAAGCAGTAAAATAAATTTACTACAGAGTGAAAATGCAGAGCTTAAAGCTAAGCTTGAGGAGATTAAGCTGATAGACAGAGCTAAATGTGTGCTTATGCACTGCTTAGCAATGAGCGAGCCACAGGCACATAAATATTTAGAAAAGCAGGCTATGGATTTACGCATAAGCAAAAAACGAGTAGCCGAGCAAGTGTTGAATACCTATGAAATATAGTTATTTATATTAAGTACATCAGAGAAAGGGATTGATTAAATGAGCCGCAAATCATATCTTATTTTGGAAAACGGCAAAGTTTTTGAGGGCAAAGGCTTTGGTGCTGAGAAAGATGCAGTAGGAGAAATTGTTTTTACTACATCTATGGTAGGTTATTTAGATACTGTAACTGACCCAACCTATTATGGACAGGTTGTTGTACAGACATTTCCATCAATTGGTAACTATGGTGTAGTGCCTGCTGAATTTCAGAGCAATTCACCAAAATTAAAGGCTTATATAGTAAGAAATAGGTGTCAAGAGCCGTCCAACTTTCGTTGTGAGGGGATTCTTGACACTTTTTTAAAGGAGTCGGGCATACCTGGCTTATATGATGTAGACACAAGAGCTATTACAAGAATAGTAAGAGAGAACGGTGTAATGAATTGTAAGATTACATCTACACTTGATAATCTTGATAAAGACCTTGAAGAAATTAAAAGCTACAAAATTACAAATGCAGTAGAAAGCGTAACAGCACAGCAGGTTACAACAGTTAACGCAGAGAATGCTAAGTTTAATGTTGCTCTTTGGGATTTAGGTGCAAAGACTTCTGTTATCAGCACACTAACAGCTAAGGGCTTTAATGTAACAGTTTTCCCTGCTACAGCTACAGCAGATGAGCTTATGGCAAGTGGTGCACAGGGTGTTGTAATTTCTAACGGCCCTGGTAATCCAAAGGATAATGCAGAGCTTATTAATCAGATTAAAATTCTTTGCGATAAAAAGGTTCCTATGTTTGGTGTAGGCTTAGGTCATCAGCTTATAGCTCTGGCAATGGGTGCAGACACAGCTAAGCTTAAGTATGGTCATCGTGGTGCTAACCAGCCATCTGTATACACAAAAACAGGTAAGGTTTATATTACAAGCCAGAACCATGGCTATGTAGTAACAGCAGAAAGCCTGCCACAGGGTGCTACACAGACATTTGTAAATGTAAACGACAAAACCTGCGAGGGTATTGCTTATGCAGATATCCCTGCAATGTCAGTACAGTTCTACCCAGAGATGGGTGGTCCACTAGATACATCATTCCTGTATGATGAATTTATGGCTCTAGCAAATAAGTAATTTTAACTAAACGCTTTAACTTGGGGAGTTTAGATGTAAATTACTAAAGCTCCTATTATAGAAAGAAAGGATGTTTTTAAATGCCAATAAATAAGGATATAAAAAGAGTTCTTGTAATAGGTTCAGGTCCTATTGTAATAGGTCAGGCTGCTGAGTTTGACTATGCAGGCACACAGGCTTGCCGAGCACTGAAGGAAGAAGGCTTAGAGGTTATTCTTATAAACTCTAACCCTGCTACAATTATGACAGATAACGCAATGGCTGATAAAATTTATATCGAGCCACTTACACTTGATACAGTTAAAAGAATTATTCTTAAAGAAAAGCCAGACAGCTTGCTTTCTACATTGGGTGGACAAACAGGTCTTACACTTTCAATGCAGCTTGCAAAAGAGGGATTCCTTGAGGCTAATGGCGTAAAGCTTCTGGGTGCTAACCCAGAAACAATCGACAAGGCAGAGGACAGACAGCTGTTTAAGGACACAATGGAGTCTATCGGTCAGCCTTGTATTCCATCAATCGTTGTAAACGATGTACAGAGTGCTGTAGATTTTGCAGATAAGATTGGCTACCCTGTTATTATCCGTCCAGCGTTTACTCTTGGTGGTACCGGTGGTGGTATTGTTAATAACGAAGAGGAACTTATCGAGATTACAGCAAACGGTCTTGAGCTTTCTCCTATTACACAGGTACTTGTAGAGAAGTGTGTATCTGGCTGGAAAGAAATCGAGTTTGAGGTTATCCGTGACAGTGCCGGCAATGTTATTACAGTATGCTCAATGGAAAATGTAGACCCTGTTGGTGTACACACAGGTGATAGTATAGTAATTGCTCCTGCTGTAACACTTGCAGCAGAGGAATATCAGATGTTGAGAAATGCAGCATTGTCAATGGTATCTGCACTTGGCGTAGAGGGTGGCTGTAACTGTCAGTTTGCTCTTAACCCAGAAAGCTTTGAGTATGCAGTAATCGAGGTAAACCCACGAGTTTCCCGTTCATCTGCTCTTGCTTCTAAGGCTACAGGCTACCCAATTGCAAAGGTTGCTGCTAAAATTGCTATCGGTTATACACTTGACGAAATCAAAAACGCTGTTACAGGCTCAACATATGCTTGCTTCGAGCCTGCAATCGACTATGTTGTAGTTAAATTCCCTAAGTGGCCATTTGATAAGTTTGTATATGCTAAGAAAACTCTTGGTACACAGATGAAGGCTACTGGTGAGGTTATGGCTATTGCACCTACATTCGAGCAGGCTATCATGAAGGCTGTGCGTGGTGCTGAGATTTCTCATAACACATTAAACAGCGAAAAATATATGCAGATGTCATTTGAAGGTGTTAAGAATAAGCTGTCTGTATGTGATGACGAAAGAATTTTCTGTGTATATGAGGCTCTTAAGAGAGGCATTACAGTAGATGAGATTCACGCAATCACAATGATTGACGAGTGGTTCTTGAACAGAATGTTGAATCTGGTTAATATAGAAAAAGAAATGTCAAAGGGTGAGCTTACAGACGAGCTTTATGCAAGAGCTAAGAAGATGGGCTACCTTGACAAAACAATCGAGGAGTTCACAGGCTGTAAGGTTCAGACTCCTGCAAAGCCTGTATATAAAATGGTTGATACCTGTGCAGCTGAGTTTAAGGCTGTAACACCTTACTTCTCTTCAACTTTTGACGAGGAGAACGAGGCAGAGGAGTTTATCAACGAAAACAACACAGGCAAAAAGACAATTATCGTATTCGGTTCTGGTCCAATCAGAATTGGTCAGGGTATCGAGTTCGACTATGCGTCAGTTCACTGTGTATGGGCATTAAAGCAGGCTGGCTTTGAGGTTGTTATCGTAAACAACAACCCAGAAACAGTATCAACAGACTTTGATACATCAGACAGACTATACTTTGAGCCACTTACACCTGAAGATGTAATGGGCATTATCAATACAGAGAAGCCTTACGGTGTAGTAGTTGCATTTGGTGGACAGACAGCTATCAAGCTTACAAAGTTCCTTAGCGACAACGGTGTAAACATTCTTGGTACATCAGCCGACAGTATTGATATGGCTGAGGACAGAGAGCGTTTTGACGAACTTCTTGAGAAGTATAACATCAAGCGTCCTAAGGGCGTAACTGTTATGAC
>JAXJDU010000169.1:0-11416 GCA_036301785.1 Acutalibacteraceae bacterium
ATGGCGAAACTTATGATGACCTTATTGATATTACACCAGAGGATATATACGCAAATTTTGAGAAAACTGGCAACCTGCCAAAAACTGCTGCTACAAACATGCAGGAGTACATGGATAAGTTCAAGCCTTATGTAGATGATGGCTATGAGATAGTACATTTTAATATAGGCAGTGCATTGTCAACTTCTCATCAGCAGTGTAAACTAGCAGCTAAAGAGCTTGGTAATGTTTACCCTGTAGATTCATGCAGCCTTTCAGCAGGTACAGGCTTGCTTGCTCTTGAAGCAGCTGAAATGGCACAGCAGGGCTTTAGTGCTAAAGAAATTGCAGACAAGCTAAGCACAATGACAAACAGAATTCATTGTCACTTTATCGTAGACAAGCTGAATTACCTTCACGCTGGTGGCAGATGCTCTGCTGTAGCTTTGCTTGGTGCAAATCTTCTTGGTATCAAGCCTTGCATTGAGGTAAGCAACAAGGACGGCAGCATGACAGTAGGTAAAAAATACCGTGGCAAGCTTACAAAGGTTTTAGCTCAATATATAAACGACAAGCTTTCAGAGTGTGAAAACCCATACAGAAAGAGAGCCTTCATCGTACACGCAGGTATGCCACAGGAAACTGTTGACGAGCTATACAAGCTTGCAAACGACAAAAACTGCTTTGACGAAATCATTGTAGCCCGTACAAGCTGCACAATCTCATCTCACTGTGGACCTGACACAATGGGAATCATCTTTATGGAAGACTGATAACTTTTTAATATCTGACCTGTTTCAGACAGAAAATATCAAACAGAAAAACCTGTTCGCTGAATTGCAGTGAACAGGTTTTTTATGTAGCTATTTTGATTTTAACGGATTATTAAAAAATAATCTCGCCGTTTACTGTACCTGCAAGACCAGCTGCGTTAGACTCATCTGTATCAATATGTGCTGCAGGTGCAAAGTTATCGCTTACTCTTATAACAACATCGCCAAAAACAAGGTTTCTGCCGTTGCTGTCCAGCTTTAAAGAAACAATCTGCTTATCTGCTACGCCAAACTCTTCAGCTGTTTTTGTATCAAGGTGAATATGTCTTTTTGCAGCAATAACACCCTCTGAAATCTCACATTCGCCACATGGGCCTACAAGCTTACAGCCTGGAGTGCTTGCAACATCGCCTGACTCTCTTACAGGAGCAGCCACACCGATTTTTCTTGCGTCAGAAAGTGAAAGCTCTACCTGTGTGGCAGGTCTTACAGGACCCAGAATTGTCATATTAAATTCACCCTTAGGGCCTACAACCTTTACCTTCTCTTCACAAGCATACTGACCTGGCTGTGACAAATCCTTTTTCTTTGTAAGAGTAGCACCCTTACCGAAAAGCTGCTCAAGTACATCCTGTGACACATGAATATGACGGGCTGATGTTTCAACCATTACTGTTTTACTCATTGATAATAAACCACCGTTCTGAATATATTTAACCTAAATTCACCATTACTTTCAAATAACGGATAGGCTCTATTAATAATTGTACACCTTTATTTTTGTAAATTCAACATAAAAATTAATTGTTTTTAAAATTCTTTTTATTGCACACCAAACTATTAAAACACACTTTGCCGTAAAACTTGCACAAGTTACTGTACTAATATTGTACATTTATTGCACCTTTGTTTTATTGAACAGTTTGTTAAAATTTGTTATAATTGTAGTGTATTTGTATAAAATTTGAAGAGGAGAGTGAAATATGAGTACAAATAACATTATTATTCTTAGCTCATTTGCGGTATATTTGCTGATAATGATTATTATCGGTGCTGTATCAGCTAAGGGTACAAAAAATAACGAAGATTACTTCTTAGGCGGAAGAAATCTTGGCGGCTGGACAGCTGCACTTTCAGCACAGGCTTCTGATATGAGTGGTTGGCTGCTTATGGGTCTGCCTGGTTCTATCTATCTTGCAGGTACAGGCGAAATGTGGATTGCTATCGGCTTGCTTATAGGTACAATTCTTAACTGGTATATTGTTTCAGCTAAGCTGAGAAAATACACTATCGTTGCTGGTAACTCTTTGACAATCCCAAGCTTTTTCCAGAATCGTTACCGTGACGACAAGGGTACTATCAAAATCGTTTCAGCAATAATCATTGCTGTTTTCTTCGCAGTTTACACAGCCTCTGCATTCAGCTCTGGTGCTAAGCTTTTTGCTACACTATTCGGCACAGACGCAAATTACGAATCTGTTTATCGCATTGGCCTTTGCATTGCTGCTGTTGTAATTCTTGTTTACACATTTATGGGTGGCTTTAAAGCTGTTTGCTACACAGACTTCATTCAGGGCCTGTTAATGCTTGTTGCTATTCTGTTTGTTCCTATACTTGCATATCTTACACTTACATACAGCACAAGCTTTTCAGAGTCTCTTACAGCAAATGGTGTAACAAACCCTGAAAACTATCTGAGCTTCTTTAAAAATGAAGATGGATCTTCAACATCAGCTGTTTCTATTATCTCTAACCTTGCGTGGGGTCTTGGTTACTTTGGTATGCCTCATATTCTTATCAGATTTATGGCTGTTAAAAGCGACGCAGAGATTAAAAAGTCAAGAACAATTGCTATTGCATGGGTTGTAATCTCACTTGTTGCTTCCTGTGCTATCGGCTTAGTAGCAAGAGGTTACCTGACAACATCTCTTGACAAGGCTACAAGCGAAACTGCATTTATCAGAGTTATCCAGCAGTTCTTCTCTGGCAACTATGTGCTTGTATTTATAGGTGGTATCTTCCTGTGTGGTATTCTTGCTGCTATTATGTCAACTGCTGACAGCCAGCTGCTTGTTACAGCTTCTGCTGTATCTGAGGATATGTACAAGGGTGCTATCAAAAAGAATGCAAGCGAAAAGAGTGCTTTAAAGGTTGGCAGAATTGCAGTAGTAGTTGTTGCAGTTATCGCTTTCCTTATCGCTTTAAACCCTGATTCAAGCATTATGAGCCTTGTTTCTGACGCATGGGCTGGCTTTGGCTCTGCGTTTGGTCCAGTTATTCTTCTTGCTCTATACTGGAAGCGTTCAACACTTGCAGGTGCTATAAGTGGTATGACAACAGGTGCTTTAACTGTAATCGTATGGGACTACCTGCCAATAATGAATGGTCAGACACCATACGCTGCTACAGGTATCTACTCACTTCTTCTGGGCTTTGCTCTTGCTATGATTGTTAATGTTATCGTTTCTCTGGCAACAAAGAAGCCTTCAAAGCAGATTATGGACGAATTTGATTCTATAAACTCAATAGAAATCTAAATCATAATTAACACAATCAGCTGGTCTGTACACAACATACAGACCAGCTGATTTTTATATACCCAGCTTTTCACCAGCTGCTTAACATCAGCTTGCACAGGCGATGTATTATTTTCTTTTTGGTTGACATTTTTATTATAATGTATTATTATTAGTGTAGATATTTATAATTAGAATAGGTGCGTAGTCTTTACTTGTATGCACCTGTAAATAGATTGTTTTTCCTGAGTTAATATATTATTCAGGATTCTGTTATTGTAATAATATTTTATAAATTTGAATTTAGGGGTGTAATCCTTGGATAAATTTGTAGTAAATGGTGGAAAGCCTTTAACAGGTGAGGTTACAATATGTGGTGCTAAAAACGCCGCAGTAGCTATTATTCCTGCAACTATACTTTCAGACGGACCTTGCAGATTAGAAAACATACCAGACATAAGCGATGTTATTTCTATGTTTGATATACTTGAGCAAATGGGTGCAACTGTAAAAAAGGTTGATGAAAACGCATATATTGTTGATGCTACTACTGTAGATAAGACAGACGCAGTATTTGACCTTGCCCGTAATATGAGAGCCTCTTATTATTTGCTGGGTGCGTTATTAAGCAAAAAAGGACGAGCTAATGTTGCTATGCCTGGTGGCTGCTTCTTCGGTACCCGTCCTATAGACCAGCACCTTAAGGGCTTTGGTGCAATGGGTGCTACACATAGACTTATAGAAGAAAGCGACTCTATAGAGGTTTACGCAGAAAACCTCAAGGGTGCTTCTGTATATATGGATGTTGTTTCTGTTGGTGCTACTATGAATGTTATGCTTGCCGCTGTAAAGGCTGACGGTGTAACCGTTATAGAAAATGCAGCAAGAGAGCCACACATCGTAGATTTAGCAAACTTTCTTAATACAATGGGTGCACAGATTAAGGGTGCAGGTACTGATGTTATTAAAATCACTGGTGTTAAAGAGCTGAAGGGCGTTACCTACTCTATTATTCCAGACCAGATTGAAGCAGGTACCTATATGGCAGCTGTAGCAGCTACAAAGGGTAAGGCTCTTATAAGAAATGTTACACCTAAGCACCTTGATTCTATTACAGCAAAGCTTGAAGAAATGGGTGTAAAAATAGAAGAAGGCGATGACAGCATTTATATAGATGCAACAAATGGTACAAAGCGTTGCAACATTAAAACAAAGCCACACCCTGGTTTCCCTACAGATATGCAACCACAGATAGTTGCATTGCTTGCTGTTTCAGAGGGTACAAGCATTGTACACGAGGATGTATGGGAAAATCGTTTTCAGTATGTAGATGAGCTTAAAAAGATGGGTGCAAGAATCTCAGTTGAAGACAGAATGGCAATTATAGACGGCGTAAGATGTCTTCAGTCAGCAGATGTCAAGGCTACCGACCTTCGTGCAGGTGCAGCCATGATTATAGCAGCACTTTGTGCAGATGGCAGAACAACTATATCCAGCATTAAGTATATTGAACGAGGCTACGACAGAGTTATCGAGAAATTCAGAGGCTTAGGTGCTGATATTTCAAAGGCACGCTTTTTGCCAAATTTATAAAGTAATATATGCAGGCAGACCGAAAAAGTCTGCCTGTTTTTATAGCAATGAATTTTAATTAGTTAAGGATTTGATTTAATGGCTAGAGTCTACCCTTTATTTAGTGGAAGCAAAGGCAACTGCTATTATGTTACAGCCGGTGGCAAGGGCATACTTATAGACGCAGGCAGAACTGCAAAGCAGATTGAACAGGCATTACAGACAAATAACATTAACCCTAAAGATATTGAAGGTATATTTATTACGCACGAACATTCTGACCATATTAAAGGTGTAAGAGTGTTAGCGTCACGCTATGGTATAAATGTATATGCTTCTCAGGGTACATTACAGAAAATGGACGAACAAGGACAACTGACTCCTGATAAATTTAACAGCTACATAATTAACAGTGGTGCCGAGGCAGGCAATATGATTATAAAGCCATTCAGAATTTCTCACGACTGTGCAGAGGGCTTAGGCTATGTAATAGAAACACCTGATAATCGCAGGCTTGCAATAGCTACAGATACAGGCTGTCTTACAGATGAGCTTAAAGCAGCTTTAAAGGGCTGTGATGTAGTTGTTATAGAATCTAATCACGATGTAAATATGCTTTTAAACGGAAGCTACCCATATATACTTAAACGAAGAATTTTATCAAATATAGGTCATCTGTCTAACGAAAGCTGCTCTGAATTTCTGCCACAGCTTATTCGCAGTGGTACAACAAGGCTGTTGCTGGCACATTTAAGTCAGGAAAACAATATGCCACAAATAGCTCTTGAATCGGCTCGCTGCAGCCTGCAGCAAAGGGGCATGAAGGAATCAACCGACTATACACTTGATGTTGCCAAAGAGGTAACTGATGGCAGCTGTATAATTTTTTGAGGTAATTTTTATGTTAAATGTAAATATTATATGTGTTGGTAAGCTTAAAGAAAAATACTGGACACAGGCTGTTGCAGAATACGAAAAGCGATTAAAAGCCTTTTGCAAATTTAAAATAGTAGAGGTTGACGAAGAAAAGCTACCCGACAACCCAAGCGACAGCCATATTATGAACACTCTTGATAAAGAGGGAAAAAGAATAATAAAACACATCGGCAAAGGGGCAAAGGTGGTCCCACTTTGTATAGAGGGCAAAATAGTATCTTCACCCGAGCTTGCTGATATTCTTGACGATACAGCCGTTAATGGTATAAGCGAAATCGATTTTATAATCGGTGGCTCGTGGGGACTCTCTGACGAGGTTAAGGCCTTAGCAGGCTTTAAGCTGTCTATGTCAAAAATGACATTCCCACACCAGCTTGCAAGGGTTATGCTTTGCGAGCAAATATACCGTGGCTTCCAGATAAGCAGTGGAGGAAAGTATCATAAGTAATAAGGAGATATATAATATGCATATAGAACACATCGCATTATATGTAAACCAGCTTGAGACTGCACGAGATTTCTTTGTAAAATATTTCAATGCAACATATTGCGATATGTATCATAATAAAACAACAGATTTTCGTTCGTACTTTTTATCCTTTGACAGTGGTACAAGATTAGAACTAATGCATAAACCTGACATATCAAAAACAGATAATCAACCACTAAGCACAGGCTACAATCATATTGCATTCAGTTTGGGTAGCAAAAAAGCTGTTGACGAACTTACCGAAAAGCTGAGAAATGATGGCTATAAAGTTTTCAGTGGACCAAGAACAACAGGTGACGGATATTACGAAAGCTGTATAATTGCCATTGATGATAATTTAATTGAATTAACAGTGTAAAAACACTAATTATATTAAGAAACGAGGTGTTAATATGGCACTTGATGGTGGATATTTAAGACATATATGTAACGAAATAAACCAGACAGCCGTAAACAGCAGAGTAGAAAAGGTATACCAGCCTAACAAGGACGAAATTATACTTGGCCTGCGTGGCTTAAACGGAAGCTGTAAGCTTTTACTTTCATCAAGAGCAAACAGCCCACGAATAAACTTTACCAGCTACGCACCCGAAAACCCGAAGGTACCACCTATGCTTTGTATGCTTTTCAGAAAAAAGCTATGTGGTGCAAAGCTGATAAAAGCATATCAGGAGGCTATGGAGCGTATTATCTTTTTAGATTTTGACGCTACAAATGAGCTTGGCGACCATATAATTCTTACACTTGCTGTAGAAATTATGGGTAAATACAGCAATGTTATATTTTTAGACAGCGACAAAAATATTATAGACGCTCTTAAGCGTGTTGATATTTCTATGTCATCACAAAGACTTGTATTACCTGGTTTAAAATATAATATGCCTCCTGCACAGGATAAAATAAATATTCTGCAAAGCAGTGCAGAGGCTGTGCTGGAAAAGCTTGAAAGCATTACAGTAGACACCAAGCTTAACAAGGCTTTGCTTAATACTATTCAGGGTATTTCTCCTGTTGTTTGCCGAGAGCTTGAATATCTTACAGGCAAGGGTACAGATGTAACCACAGGCAGCATTACAGCCGAGCAGAAGAAAAGACTTATCTTCTTTTTAGACAGAATGATAAACCAGCTTAACAGCTATAGTGGCACACCTGCTATGGTTATTGTAAACGGAAAGCCAATGGATTTTGCGTTTATGGATATTACCCAGTACAGCGAGGCTGCAGAAATCAAAAGAGCCAACAGCTTCAGCGAGCTTTTAGATGATTATTACGCAGAGCGTGATTCTATTGAAAGAATGAGAGCAAAATCTCAGGATTTGCACCGTATCCTTTCAAACACAACTGAACGATTATCCCGAAAGATAAATTCACAAACTGCCGAGCTTGAACAATGTGCAGACAGAGAGCCATTAAGAATAAAGGGTGACTTGCTGCAAGCCAATATATACCGAATAGAAAAGGGTGCAAAAAGCATTACTGTAGAGAATTACTACGATGAAAACAGACCGATCACCATAGAGCTTAACCCTGCTTTGTCAGCAACACAAAATTCTCAAAGATATTACAAAAGCTATCGCAAAGCAAAAACAGCCGAGCAGATTTTAAAGGTACAGATTCAGAAGGCTACCGAGGATTTAGAATATATTGACACTGTACTCGAAAGCTTAAACCGAGCTACCACAGAAGCCGAGCTTGCAGAAATCCGTGCCGAGCTTACCGAGCAGGGCTATCTGAAAGCACCAAAGGGCAAACAGAAAAAGCTTTCTTCTCTGCCACCACTTAAATTCATTTCATCAACAGGCTTTACAATCTTAGTTGGTAGAAATAACAAGCAAAATGACAAGCTGACACTGAAAACAGCAGCCAAAAATGATATATGGCTACACACAAAGGATATTCACGGTACACATACAATCATCATAACCGAGGGTAAAGAGGTTGACGACACCACACTGCTGGAGGCAGCACAGCTTACAGCCTACCACAGCAAGGCTCGCAACAGCTCGCAGGTGCCTGTTGATTACACTCTGGTAAAAAATGTCAGCAAGCCAAGTGGTGCAAAACCAGGTATGGTTATCTATGTAAAAAATAAAACTCTGTATGTAACACCAAAATTAATAAAAAATAACTGACGCTTTTAATCGTTAACCGTATTGCATACAATACATTTTTAGGGTATAATAATTAAAAGAATTCAACACAAAAAGGAGAAATAACAATGCAGATTACAAAAGATACAATCATCGGTGATATTCTTGATTTCGACAGCTCAACAGCACCAATTTTCATGGAAATGGGTATGCACTGCCTTGGTTGCCCTACAGCAAGAAGCGAAAGCTTAGGCGACGCTTGCATGGTACATGGTGTAGACGCAGATGAGATGGTTGAGAAAATCAACAAGCACATCGCTGGCAAATAATTATATAACATCGGTTAAGCTTAGTGATTGGTGCAGTTGTACCAGTCACTATTTTATTTTAATAATATTTTTCAGAAAGAGAAAAAGCTATGGATATAAAATTATTTGATTTAGATAACAGACTAAGCCTGTGTGCAAGCATGGTAAGAAAAAACCACCGTGTAGCAGACATAGGCACAGACCATGCATATTTGCCTGTATGGCTCTGCAAAAACAATATAGCAACCTCTGCAATCGCAGCAGACATTAACCCCGAGCCTTTAAAAAGAGGTGTGCAGACAATAGAAAAATACTGTGCTGCAAGCCTTGTAACACCTTGCCTGTCAGACGGACTACAGCAGATTAACCCTGAGCTGGTAGATGATATTATAATAGCAGGCATGGGTGGTGAGCTTATAGCAGATATTATCTCAAAAGCACCTTGGATAAAAAACGAAAAATATCATCTTATCCTACAGCCAATGACAAAAGCTGACTGTTTAAGAGAATACCTGTACAGCAACGGCTTTGATATTGTATACGAAGAGGCTACTATTGCAGAAAACAAGCTATACACAGTTATGAGCGTTTTCTATACAGGTGTTACAGGTGATAATATTTGTCTGAAAAAATATTACGGTGCATTACACCCTGACAAGAAGGCAGAAAATAAAAGCTATATAGAGAAAACTGCGAATGCTCTGCTTAAAAAGGGCAACGGTATGCTTACAGCTGACAAATACAGCAGCACAGCCAATAATTATATAAGCTATGCAAAATCACTTACAGCCTATGCTGAAACAGGCACAAAGCAAAGCATAACAACAGTACAGGATATTTATAGCTATATAGACAGCTTTGCTCCATTCAACACAGCCTTTGATTACGACAATGTAGGCACACTTGTTGGCAACAGTAACGCTGTGGCAAAAAATGTACTGCTTGCACTTGATATAACAGCTGATGTTGTAAAAGAAGCTGAAAAAATGGGTGCAGACCTTATTATCAGCCATCATCCTGTTATCTTTAAGCCTATTAAAAGCGTTAACAGCAACAGCATACCATATATGCTTGCTCAAAGAAATATCAATGCAATCTGTGCCCATACAAATTTAGATTTATCGCCAAAGGGTGTAAACGTCTGCCTTGCAAATGCACTGGGACTTGAAAACATTTATCTTCATAGCGAGGGTATTGCAGTAGGCGATGTAAAGGCTGGCACATCATACACTTCAAAACAGCTTGCAACACTCGTAAAAGAAAGCCTTAGCTGCAACGGTGTAAGATACACAGACATAAAAAATAAAATAACAAGAGTAGCCGTTGGTGGTGGTGCTTGTGGTGAATGTATCTACCTTGCAAAGGAGCTTGGTGCAAATGCCTTTGTAACAGGCGAAATAAAGCACAACTATATTCTTGAATCACACGACATAGATTTAACAGTAGTAGACGCTGGTCATTACAAAACTGAGGATGTAGTAATTGACTATCTTGTAAAAGAGCTGTCACAGACCTTCTCACAGGTTAATTTTGTAAAATCCAAAGCCTTTACAGACTATATAAATTATATTTAAAAAATTTTTTTAAAAAGCTGTAACCGACTCCTTGTCCTTTCAATATAATGGTATTGTAAATGGTTGAAAGGAGGAAACGCACTATGTGTCTAGGTAATGGTTTTGGTAACGGTAACTGCTGCTGGATTATCATTCTTATCATAATCCTTCTGGTTTGCTGCAACGGCGAGGACAACAACAGCTGTGGCTGTGGTTGCTAGTAAATCCCCTTATAAAATAAAATAACACTAAATGATGTCTATTTCAGCATTTAGTGCAAGTATAAAAGCTAATATGTAAAAGAAAAAGCCGACAGGTTGCCTTGTAAGCAGCTTGTCGGCTGTTTTTTATGTTATTACACCCTCGAAATCGGTAGAAAAACTTCTAACATATTCTGTGCTGAAAGTATCGCTATATTTTAAATAACATTTAACATTACCACTTAATCAGAAATTAGCGTTACAGCTGACAGTAATGAGGGATAATATCCTCGTAATCTCCATTTTTCATTAAAAATCCGTTTGGTATTAACCCAAGCTGTGTAAAACCTAGCTTTTTATAAAGCTCTAACGCTGGTGTATTTGTTTTTACAACTGCATTGAACTGTAAAATTTTAAAACCTATTTCCTTAGCCTTTTTCATACAATGCTTCACAAGAGCCTCACCTATATGATTACCTCTTGCTGTGCTTTTTACAGCATAGCTTGCATTACATATATGTCCACATCTTCCACAATTATTAGGGTGAAGTATATACACTCCTACCACCTCGTCATTTTCGGTATTATAAGCAACACCTGTAAAGGACTGCTCCATAAAAAAGCTATCGCCACTGATATCTGTCAGCTTTTCAATCTGAGGGAATGCATTACCACACTCAACAACTTCGTTCCATATTTCTATAATGTCAATAATATCCTTTTTATTATAGGGCTTTATTTCGATTTTCATTATATCACCAAAAATATTCTATGTTCAAAAAGGGCCGACAGCAAAAGCTGTCAGCCCTGTTTTTATAAATTTAATTGTACATTAAGTGCAGATTAAGCCTTAGGACCTGCATCTACAACTTCCTGTGACATGTGAGTATACTTCTTGAAGTTCTCAACGAATGAAGCAGCAAGCTCCTTAGCCTTTGCAGCGTAAGCGTCCTTGTCTTCCCATGTGTTAGCAGGAACCATTAGCTCATCTGGTACACC
>JAXJDU010000170.1:0-1520 GCA_036301785.1 Acutalibacteraceae bacterium
AGGCAAGAATGCGTGCGATATCTGATAAGCTTTATTTTAATTAACAAGTCAACAGACTAAAAAAAATACACCCCTGAATCTACTGCAACAGCAGATTCAGGGGTGCTTGCTATATTATTTTATTAACTTTTATGTGTGAAAAAAATCAAAGATTAATCTACAAAAAGAATTATTAGTTTTGTAAATCTTTAAAAACAATAAAAAGTATCGACATATAGAATTACTCTATCAGCCAGACTACACTTATACTTTCGCTTTCGGTTGTGATTGGTGATTGAAGCTTATTAGACAGCCTTGACTCTGGATACAATGTCAGGCGTAACGGACGCTCTTGCTCACAATACATCCAGTCCATACAAATATGTCTGTCTTTATCAATACTGTCAATGCCAACTATTTTCTGACCTGTAACACTTGCAATAACCTCTGCCTTTTTCTTTGAATCAGCCAATGCTTCCTTCATCAGCTCCATATGAATTTCCTCACGATTTGTCAGCTGATACTTACAATCTAAATCTACTGATAAATCCTGCTCGCTAATCATACTCATAAGGCTATTAATGAAATGCATATCAAATTGTAATCGAATTTTCATTCCTCTGGTTACCTCTACATACATCTCGTCATCGTCATAATCCTGGTCAATCGAATTATCACTAATATGAATATCTTTCATATTTACTCCAGCTTCTGTAATCGCCTCAAGTAATTTTTCATTCTGCTCCATCATTTTATTAACGGCTTCTGCTGTAGTTTTTTCACGAACAATGAAATTTACAGTTATTTCAACTGCGTTATAACTAAATTCTCGCTCTGCTTTTCCCACTATTGATAATTTACCCATATTGAATCCTCCTTATTTCTTTCGTTGTAGTTTTTTGCAAAAGTACATAGTGCATGACATGGTTGAAAATATGCCGTAAGCCTTTTGTACCTCTATTATAAACTATTATGTGTACTATAAAACGGACTCCATAAAGGGAATACAAAAAATTTTCAATTTTTCTTACACTATCAATCTGAGCCTATAACAGCAATCTATGAAGTGTTGCTTACGCAACATGAAGCACTCGCTATCGCTCGTATGAAGTTTTGCTTCGCAAAATGAAGTGAAGCACTTGCTATACTCTCACGCCGTAAGGCGTACTTCATAGGGCGTAAGACCTGCTTCATTCCTTCATACGCTGTAAGCGTGCTTCATTCAAAAATCCCCTTTTGTCTTTGACAAAAGGGGATTTTTGTTGGCCCACCCGGTAGGAATCGAACCTACAACGCCAGAGTCGGAGTCTGGTATAATATCCATTTTATTACGGGCAGTTATTAAGTTATAGTTATTATATATTGTTAACGCAACAGGATAAAATAAACAGCAAAACAGGCGACGCTTTTGGGCATCGCCTGTAAAAAATGCTAATCAGATAAGCTCGATAACAGCCATCTCAGCTGCGTCACCACGACGAGGACCAAGCTTTGTAATACGAGTGTAACCACCGTTTTTATCTGCATACTTAGGTGCAATC
>JAXJDU010000171.1:0-5211 GCA_036301785.1 Acutalibacteraceae bacterium
CGGTTGAATAGATTGTCGAGCAGAATTTGCTCAGAACGAGGACGACGACGCAGGCAAGCTGTCGCTTGTCAAGGAGAAGGACGAAGTGCTGAGTAAATTATGCCGACAAGTTGTCTAGTGTTTAATTAGGTATTAGTATAAGTTTGGGTTTGTGGGTAGCTCGACTTGAACATAAAAAAGAGGCAAGCGTTAACGCTTGCCTCTCAGATTTATTGAAATTATTCGTAAAGTGGGTACTTATTGCAAATCTCAGTAACACCTGCTCTTACAGCGTCTGCGTTACCCTCGAAGTCCTCGATTACCATAGCGATATACTCAGCAATCTTGTCCATATCCTCTTCAACAAGACCTCTTGTTGTAACAGCAGCAGTACCAATACGGATACCACTTGTAACAAATGGACTGCGTGGCTCGTTTGGTACAGTGTTCTTATTTACTGTAATATAAACCTCGTCAAGTCTGTGCTCAAGCTCTTTACCTGTAAGCTCAGTGTCACGAAGATCAAGCAGCATAACATGGTTGTCTGTGCCACCACTTACAAGCTTTAAGCCTCTGCTCTTAAGACCATTTGCAAGAGCCTGTGCATTCTTTACAATCTGCTCACCATAAGCCTTGAATTCTGGCTTCAGAGCCTCACCAAGACATACAGCCTTAGCAGCGATTGTGTGCATTAGTGGACCACCCTGTGTACCTGGGAAGATAGCCTTATCAATCTGCTTTGCGTGCTCCTCATGGCATAGAATCATACCACCTCTTGGGCCTCTTAGTGTTTTATGTGTAGTTGTTGTTACAAAGTGAGCGTGCTCCATTGGGTTAGGATGTGCACCAGCAGCAACTAAGCCTGCGATGTGTGCCATATCTACCATCAGGTATGCACCAACCTCGTCTGCAATCTCTCTGAACTTCTTAAAATCGATAACTCTTGGGTAAGCACTTGCACCACATACTATCATTGCTGGCTTGCACTCAAGTGCAATTTCACGAACCTTGTCGTAATCGATACAGTGTGTTTCTGAATCTACACCGTATGGTACAAAGTTGAAGTAGCTACCAGACATGTTTACAGGTGAACCATGTGTAAGGTGACCACCCTCGTTAAGATTCATACCCATTACTGTGTCACCTGGCTTCAGCATAGCAAAATAAACAGCCATATTAGCCTGTGCACCTGAGTGTGGCTGTACATTAGCGTGCTCTGCACCAAAAAGCTCGCAAGCTCTTTTTCTTGCAATCTCCTCAACAACATCTACGCACTGGCAACCACCATAGTAACGCTTGCCAGGATAACCCTCGGCATATTTGTTTGTAAGTACACTGCCCATAGCAGCCATTACAGCTGGTGAAACAATATTTTCAGAAGCGATAAGCTCAAGGTTTCTTTTCTGTCTTTTCAGCTCCTGGTCCATAGCCTGAGCAACTTCTGCGTCATAATCATTTACAAATCCAATTGTATCTAAAACATCATTGTACATTGGTATTACTCCTTATAACTCAATTTTAGGCGAATAGCCTATTTAGTATATTATAAAACAACTTGTCTTATTTTGCAATATGTTTTATTAGCACATTAAATTAATACAGAAAATTATTCTTTCTGTATGTATGTAGCATTAAAAGCTGTTTGTTTTTTAAAAACTGCTTGCTGCGTTGATAATTTCGTCCATTCCGTTTTTGTTAGGGAAATGCCCGCAATTCTGGATAATTTTACAGCTGATATTAGGCTTGTTCAGCTTTGTGACAAACTTTTGAATGTTAGTGGTTGATGTTACGATATCGGTGCTGCCTTGTAGTATGGTGTATGGTATAGTGATTTTTTCAAAATCTGCACGCAGGTCAATTTTAAATAACTCTGACATCAGAGAGCTGTTTTTCAGATAACCATTAATAACCATAGCCTTAAAATCTTTAAATTTATAATCAGGGCTTGTAAGTATACCTGCTATAATTGGCAGCAACGGAGCATTTTCTCCTGATTTGCAGTTATAGCCTTCTGTATATTTTTGTATCCAGCCCGTTACCTTTTGTGTTTCCTTTTGTGTATGTGTTGTTTTTTTCTTTATCTCAGAAAGCTCTTGCTTTGCTTTAGCTGGTAATTTTGAGGCTTCAAGTACAGAGTAAACCTCGTTGTTAAAGGTAAGCTCATAAAGCACCTGACCGTAGGTAAGTACACCATATATAAGCTTCTCGCACTCAATACTGGCTTTTAGAGCCAGTACGCTTCCCCATGATACACCGAATAAAATTATTTTGTTGTCTGGGAATATAGCTTTAATCTCTTTTATAAGCTGTACTGTCATTTCTACAAAATGATTAATAGTAAAGCTGTTGTCAATAGGGTGGTTGTTGATTCCACAGCCAAGCTGATCCCAGTATACCATGGTTGTGTTATCAGTTATTTCCGGGAATAATCCTCGGCAGCCTGCAGAAAACGGCATAGGGGTGCCGGGACCACCATGAAGGAAAATAACAACAGGATTACTTTTGCTTTTACCCTCGATAAGCACCTTCTGAGGGTATCCTCCAAGATTGAATTCCTTTATTTCAGAAATTTCGTTTTGTGCAATTATTTCTTTTCGGCTTCTTTTTTTCATTTTCAATACCTCTATGCGTAACGATAATTATATTTATTATATCACAAAAGAGTACATATGTAAAATTTTTAAGAATTTAACAGTTTAGTGTATGAAATCACTTTACTATTTTTCGCTAATATGTTAAAATGCACAAGTAAAGTAATTAGAATGGTTTTCTTTACAGTAAATTTATAAGGAGAAAATAATAATGAATTCCAAGATTCAGGATAAAAATACGGATTTATTATTCCAAGCTATATTAAAGCTGGAAACAACCGAGGAGTGTTACAGCTTTTTTGAAGACCTTTGTACAGTGCAGGAGCTAAAGGCGATGTCTCAGCGTCTGGTTGTTGCAAGAATGCTGACAAGCAAAAAGGTATACAGCACTATAGTTGAAGAAACAGGTGCAAGTACAGCGACAATAAGCAGAGTAAATCGTTCACTTATCTATGGCTGTGACGGCTACAAGCTTGTTTTCGACAGAATGGATAAAGAAAAAGAAGAGAAAATCAAGATGTTTGTTGATGACTGTGGTGACTATGAGTTGGTTTTCGACAAAATGGATAAAGTAGAGGAAGAAAATAATAAAGATGCTTAGTTATTCTTATTTTGCAGATTATTATGATAATCTTACAAACAATGTAGAGTATAAGCAGTATGCTGAATATATTCTTAAGCTTGCACAGCGTTATGATCACGATATGGGAATAACACTTGACCTTGCGTGCGGAACAGGCTCTTTAACGCTTATTTTAAAGCAAATGGGTGTAGATGTATACGGAGTCGATGCATCACCAGAAATGCTCTCTGTGGCTCAGGAAAAGGCATTAGACAACGATATAACCGGTATGCTGTTCCTGTGCCAGAAAATGCAGAAGCTTGATCTGTATGGTACTATAGATACATGTATCTGTACGCTGGACAGTATCAATCATGTTACAGATATAGCAGATGTTCAGAAGGCTTTTGAAAAGGTGTCGTTTTTTATGAATCCAAAGGCACTTTTTATATTCGATGTGAATACTATGTATAAGCATACTCGGGTGCTTGCTGATAATACCTTTGTGTATGATACCGAGCAGGTATTCTGCGTGTGGCAGAATACACTGATGGAGGACGGTGCAACAGTTGAAATAGCACTGGACTTTTTTGAAAATCTTGATGGAATGTACAGACGCTACAGCGAGGTATTTACAGAAAAGGCTTATACTCACGAGCAGATTTCTTCTATGCTGGAAAAGGCTGGATTCAGGCTGCTGGATGTGTTTGGCGAAATGAGCTTTGAAAAGCCTGCGGCAGACTCACAAAGAAATATTTATATAGCAGAAAAAATATAATAAAATTTTATTGAAGGAAAAGGTATAGATTGATGGATAAAATCATAAGATGTATAACTAGTGACGGAAGCATTATGGCAAGTGCTATAGTAAGCACAGATATTGTTGCAACAGCTCAGCAGGTGCATAATTTATCACCTGTTGCAACTGCCGCATTGGGCAGACTTTTAACAGGTGCTTCTCTTATGGGTGCACAGCTAAAGCAGCAGCGTGCAGCCTTAACTTTAAGAATAAAGGGCGATGGCCCTATTGGTGCGTTGGTAGCGTCTGCAAACAGCAACGGTAATGTGCGTGGCTTTGCAGAAAATCCAGGTTGCCGTACAGATTACTATGATAACGGCAAGCTTAATGTAAGCAATGCAGTGGGTAAAAACGGCTATTTATATGTTGTAAGAGATTATGGCACAGGTGACCCATATAATGGCGTTGTAGAGCTTGTAAGTGGCGAAATAGCAGAGGATATAACATCGTATTATGCAAACAGTGAGCAGATTCCTACAGTTTGTGCACTTGGTGTGCTTGTAGATAAAGAGGACGGAGGAGTGTTGCTTGCTGGTGGTATGCTTATTCAGCTGTTGCCTGGTGCAACTACAGAGATAGCAGAAAAGCTTGAAGCAAATATCGGCAAGCTGGAGTCAGTAACAACTATGCTGGCAAAGGGTATTTCTACACTTGATATGTGTAAGCTTGCACTTGACGGCTTTGAGGTTGAGGTGCTTGACGAAATGCCGGTGAATTATTATTGCACCTGTAGCAGAGCAAGAGTAGAGCATAGCTTTGCAACATTGCAGGATGAACAGCTTAGGGATATGGTGAATTCTAATGGTAATGTAGAGGCTGTTTGTCATTACTGTAATAAAAAATATATATTCACAGAAAAAGAAATTGAAGCATTTATAAGCCAGAGAAAGGCCTCAGCTGAGAAGAAATAAGAAAAAAACAAGAAAAAGCAAATAGCTGGAAATGGCGATTTTAAGCCAAAAATCGGGTGTCGAAAAAATTTTTTGAAAAAAATTAAAAAAAGTTTTAAAAAAGTGTTGACATTTATACGGTTATGGTGTATTATAATACTCGTCGCTGATGAGGACGAAAAAAACTCAAGCGAAATTTCCAGTGTGGGAGCATAGCTCAGCTGGGAGAGCACCTGCCTTACAAGCAGGGGGTCACAGGTTCGAGCCCGTTCCGGGTCGCCAATTTTGCCTTTGTAGCTCAGTCGGTAGAGCAGAGGACTGAAAATCCTCGTGTCGATGGTTCGATTCCGTCCGAAGGCACCAATATATGCGGATGTAGCTCATCTGGTA
>JAXJDU010000172.1:0-3490 GCA_036301785.1 Acutalibacteraceae bacterium
GCATATGGTCACGCCAGTTAATAAAAACTTTAATTCCTCTGAACATACAAATCGTTGGCATTGTTATCACTCCTATATTTATTCTGTGCTTTCTCGTTCCATTCTTTCGTCAACGGCTTTTTTTATATATCCGTTCACACTTTCGCCCACCTTGTCAGCGTGGGCTTTTATAATATCCTTTTCACCCTTTGGTACTCTGAATTTTATCTCATCGTAGGCTTTGGCATTGTATTTTTCGTTTGCTCTTTTTCTAGCTTCAGTATATTTGTTTACTGCCATTAGCTTTCCACCTCCTAAAAATGCACCTTTTTCATTATCCTTATTATAACACAACAGCTGTACTGTATCCAGTGTAAAAATATACAAATTGTACCCAGTACATTTGTTGATAATACCTATTGTAATTACACTGGGTACAGTGTATAATATAATCAAAGGTTAGGACAACACACCGAACCGAACACAGAAAGGAGCGAACAGGATATGAAAAAGAACATCAGAACACTAAGGCAAAAAGCCTGCACAATAGCTAACAACCTAGTAAAGCAAGGCTATACCCGTTCTATGGCAATGGTTGAAGCGTGGATAATGGTAAAGCTACCACAGGTAATAACACGAGTTGCAGGTGTTACACACGCTAAAAGACAGACAGCTATTGAACACCTACAGCATTACAATGCCGAGGACATCAGCATTACACTGGTAAGAGATAAGCATAATACAGCTGATACCAACGCTGTGGCAGTTGTAGCAACAGTTAAGGGCAAAGGTTCTTACACAATGGGCTACCTACCAAGAACAATGGCAATGTTTATTGCACCACTTTTAAACGCTGGTAAGGCTGTTAAGAGCCACTACAGAGCAGTTAAAACAAAGGCTATAAACCTACCTTACGGCTTAGAAATAGCCTTTACAGCATAAAAAATGCTGTGTTCTGCATATCCTGTTGTACCAGTGGTAACCAATGGTAACCAGTCGCCCCAAAATAACCCACTGGGTTTTTCTGAAACCCAAAATAACCCAGTGGAAACAAACGAAACAAAAGTAAACAAAACTAAACAAAGTATATGTGTATCTAAAGATACACATATATACTTTGACAGTATGGTTTCTTTCGTTAGTTCGCCTTGTGGGCGACCTACTCCGAAACCTAAACACAGCAAAGAAATAGGCTAAGGTCGGATTTTATGACCTTAGCCTTGTTTGTTATTCTTTGCCTTTTAAATATTCATCATTACACTTGAGGACATACTCTTTTAAAACTCCATTAGCTGTTTTACCTTTTGAGTTGGCATATTCTTTAAAAGTTTCAGCTTCCTCTTTTTTCACCTTACAGCCAAGAGTTGCCATATTCTCTTTGTCCCATTTTGCGTTGCTTTGCTTCTTTTTTTCAGATAATGCCATTTTAGCACCTCCTCCCTTTATATTATTATAACACAGCATAGACACTGTTAACAGTATCAAAATAAACAAAATAACACGGTTAACATTGTATATTCAACCAATAGACAAGCACTGTTAACAGTGCTATAATATAGACACAGTAAAGGAAACGACCTCTACTGAATACAAAATTAAGCGAGGTAATCACTATGTCAACAAATGAATTAACACTAAAGGTAAGAGAGCTAAAGGAACTAAAACTAATGGCTGAGGAGTTACAGGCAGAGATAACAGCCATAGAGGACAGCATAAAGGCTGAAATGACAGCACAGGACACAGACGAGATTATAACAGGCGAGTACAAAATTCGCTGGAAGAAGGTAACTTCAAACAGATTTGACAGCAAGTCATTCAAGGAAGCCCACAGCGATTTGTACAACCAGTTCACAAAGCAGACCGAAAGCAAACGCTTTACAGTAGCATAAGAAACGAGGGAGTACAATGGATAACAACATAATCCTGACACCACACGAAATAGCCACTCTGTTACTGCTGAATACAGCTGTACTTGATGTAATAGAGGGCGACACATCAGAGGACACCATAGACGAATTAAAGTCACTGCAACCCGAATTAGAGTGTATTCTATACAAAGAGAAAAGCCCTATGTATCCCCACTCACCACAGCACGATACACAGAGCCTAAACCACTCACAGGGAGCATAAACACCACTGGAGCGAATACCTGAATTATACCGTATTCGCTCCACAATTTCAAGACAAGGAGCGTATTTTTATGGAAAATAATACACAGGTGCAGAACGCACCTGACACACTGACAGAGGAACAGCGTTATAAGGAGTTTACAATAGAGCTTATAAGCCGAATGACTGATTTAAACCTTATACAGCGTTCTTTTCGCTTTGTACACAATCTATTTTTGAACGATACAGGGGCGACACTCGACAGAAGCCCACAGGCAAAGGAAAGACGAGAACTATTAAAAGACATCAGCCACTACTGTGAGCATATACCCACAGAACAGCTTACACGCATTCGCAACATTTGCCATTGTATGTACAACACACTATAAAGGAGATTTTAAGATATGAACAATACAGCTGCACCAACACCAACCGATAACAACCTAATACATAAGGACAAACTAACAGATGTGGCATTGTGCTTTGATTGCGTTAGATACCTTGTACAGGAAATAGACGAGGATTATTTTGCACGCTTTGACCGTTCAAACCCTGATGATGTTATGTCCATAGCGTGGGAGTATAACCGTAATCGTGCAAAGATTAACGCAGTATCAAAGCTGTTGTACGAAATGGAGCAGATTTTTGAAGAAAATGGAATAACAGCCTTTTAGGGACTCCGAAATCTCGGGATAGCCTTTTTAGGATAGCCAAAACAGCCGAATACCTTTAGGGCATTACAAATATTACCATACATACAAGACAGTGGCTATACGGTCGCTGTCTTTTTATTTGTGGAATAATTAATCATACTGCTTTGTGTCTGACCTCTACCCTTACACTGTAAGCTGATGCACCCAAGTGGGTACATTAGAAACTTTTACAGCACTCTGAATTTTACCGAGGGGCTAGGAAAGCAAACGCATATTTCCCAATTAATTATTTACAGCTGAAAACACATTAAAAATCAAGCCTTTTTCTGTCTACTATTTGGCTACTATTTGTATACTACAAGCCTGTTTTTTGTCTACTACAGAATAAAAAAGACTAAAGCTATAAACTCAAAAATCGCATAATAAAGCCATTTTTTACGCACTGCAAAACAGCACTAAATATAATAAAACACCCTCATAACCCGAAGGTCGTCAGTTCAAGTCTGGCTCCCGCAACCACACTAAATGGGGCTGTCTCACTAATCAAGTGAGGCAGCCTGATTTTTATGCAAAAAAAGAAGGAGACTTCGGTGAAGAAGTCTCCAAAATGGTGTATAATGTAGTTGACAAAAAAACAAAACCACCATAAAGGATTGTACAACAATGAGCAGAAGAAATCAACTAGTAATACCACTAAATTTAGAAAAAGTTGTAGAAGTAAGTTCAAGTGTGAGAACACTGGATGAGATA
>JAXJDU010000173.1:0-4244 GCA_036301785.1 Acutalibacteraceae bacterium
AAACCTGCAAGGGGTTTCACCCCGAGCAATCAATTTGCTTTGCAAATTGGTTACATCACCCCATAAACTTTTGAAAAAGTTTAATCAAAACTTTCACGCTATCTCGCCACTGGTGTGAGCGTTAGCTCACACCGACAAACTACAATTTAATTTTCTTGTATCAGCCTTATTACCTCTCTGCCATATTCAGGTTGATTACAAATTAATTGAATTACTGACAATAATGTGGTAAACTTATAGTAAAGGATGTGGTATTAGAATGATTCATATTTATTATGGTGACGGTAAGGGTAAAACAACAGCAGCAGTAGGACTGGCTGTGCGTAGCTGTGGAAACGGTAAAAGTGTACTTTTTACGCAGTTTTTAAAAAGCGATAACAGTGGTGAACGCAGGGTGCTGGAATGTCTGCCAAGGCTTACCATGCCTGAGCTGCCAGAAAAGGTTAAGTTTGTTTTTGATCTTTCTCCAGAAGAGCACAACAAATACAGAGCAACCGTTTGTGAGCAGTTTGATTACATTGTGGAAAATATGGGTAAATACGATATGATTATAGCAGACGAGATATTCTCGGCTGTAGATGTGGGCTTTATTACGCTTTCTGATGTTCTTGCACTTATAAAAAAATGTCCTGACACAACCGAGCTTGTTTTAACAGGTCATAATGTAGATAAAAGCATATTGACCTATGCCGACTATGTAACCTATATGTCAAAAATAAAGCACCCATTCGACACTGGTGTAAGAGCCAGACGAGGAGTGGAGTTTTAATTTAAAATTAAAATTATAGCTATAAAAAGCACCCCGTAGCGTATGCTGTGGGGTGCTTTGTTTATATTGTCTGCTGTTTTACTGCTGTGCTGATAATAAATATCAAGCCTTGGCAACAGTAAGCTCGTCTGTTTTTATATTGTAGCTGAAGGTGTAGCTGCCACCTGTTGCTTTAAGGGTTGTAGCTGACACATAGCCTTCGCTGTACTTTATTGCGTTGATATTATCTGAATATGTGCCACCATAGCCAAGTGTTACACCAAACTCGTCCATTCTGAATGAATATGTACCAGCCTCTAATTCTGTTGTAGCTGTGTAGTTTTCACCGTCTGTGCTTGTCAGCTCAAGAGATGAATCCTCAAACGCTACAAGCACCTTTGTTGTATCAATAGGATAATTGAACACCTTAATCTTGTTTGAGCGTGCGTCGAAGATAAATGTAAACTTCTGCTTTTCTGTTACATTAAAGGTTGTAGCAGCCTTCCATTCTGGATTGTACTGCACACCATTCATACCATTTGTAAATTCAGAGCCATTACAAACTGTTTTGCCCAGTGCGTCAATTCTGAACTGATATGTACCAACATCTAAGGTTTTTGTTGCTGAGTAAACATAGTAGCCCTGACTTGCAAGTGGCAGGTTGATGTCACCAAACACTCTTACATTGCCTAAGCCCTTTGGTGCGTGCTTAAATGTAAGCTTGTCTGTAGCTGTATCATAAGAGATAGAGTAAATACCACCTGTTGCATTAAAGATTGTAGAGCCAGACCACGCTGAATTATATTGAGCACCATATACAACATCATTAAAGGTATAGCCTAAGCCCATTTTTGTACCCTTTTCGTTAATCTTGAAGGAGTAAGTACCAGCCTCAAGCCTTGCTGAGCCAGTATACACTGTGCTGCTGCCTGAGCTTTTTACAAGGTCAACCTTTATATCGCCGAACAGCTCAACAATTTCTTCTATGTCTTTACGCTGAATTTTCAGAGTTTGTGTTGCTCCGTAATAAGTAAATCTGTATCTGCCACCAGTAGCATTAAGTGTTGTTGGTGCTTTGTAGCCTGCTGAAAAATTAATAGTTCCACCATCGTTATATGTGTAATTATATCCACGGATTATACTGTTGACCTTGATATTGAACGAATATGCACCAGGCTCAAGGTCTATATCACCAGTAAATATGTTATCGTTTGTTTCTTCTAAATCCAGAGAAATATCTCCACAAATTGTTGGTGGTATAAATGATGGCATATTCTCTGCTATAAATCTAACGCCATTTGCATTTGCGAATTTCTCTGCATATGTGCCTCTGTCGCCATATAATGTTAAATAAGATGGGCAACCACGGAATACTGTTGCATCTGTCAGGGTGTTATTATACACTGCTGCGTTGCCAATCTTTCTTAAAGTAGATGGCATAACTACAGCTGATAAAAATTTACAATTAGAAAACATACCTGGTCCAACAGATGTTGAGCCCTCTGATATTACTACTGTCTGTAAAGAGGTACAGTCTGCAAAAACACTTGGACCCATATAGGTTATACCACTGCCGATTACTACTTCAGTCAAATTTTTACAGCCCTGAAATGTACCATAGCTTACTTCTTCTACGGTGTCTGGTATAGTAACACTTTTAATTACAGCATTGCCGGCAAAGCTGACACCACTTATCAGATTAACAGGAAGACCATCTATCTCAGATGGAATTACAAGGTTACCGTCTGTACCTGTATAGCCTGTAACCGTAACGCCATTACGCTTATTCACATAATAGTTATATCCGTTGTAGTTAGCCTCTGAGCTTATCTTTTCCATTTCTGCCTGTGAAGCATTCTGCTGAATATCAGCTGCTGATGAGCTTACAGCTGTAGCTACAGCTATACTCTGTATCATTAATGCAGACAGTATTAATGATAATAGCTTTTTACCTTTCATATACAAATCTCCTCCTGAAAAACCAATATAAAACACCTCATAATAAAATATTATTATAGCCCTGTGCAATACGGTATGCCTTGCAAAGCAAGCCCTGTTAAATAAAATTCAGGCTGTATTGCAATGGAATAATATTCCTTACAAAGATATTATAGCACTCATATATTAAAAGTCAACAAAATATAATCCAAAACTACTGATAATTACGGTTTTTTTCACAATACAATATGTGATTTTATTTCTTTATTATAAACAGCTGATTATATAGCCTATAAACGAAAGCACACCCCAGAGCATATACTCCGAGGTGTGCCTATATAATATTACTTTTTTATATATCCTGAAGATAACAGATTTTCTTCTGTCTTTTTCATAGAAATCAGCGAGTCACCACTCTCCAGCATATCTCCTGCATCAGACAATGCATAAACATTTTCCAGATTATCCAGCTTTTCGAAGTCAGCAGTTATTACATAATAATCACCCTCATCAGAATAGCTTACAGTGCAAAAATCCAGCTTTTCGTATACACTATAGGCTTCTTTCATAAGTGTATCCAGCTCATTTTTCTGCTGCTCTGTATAATCAGCTGTTGAAATATAGATGGTGCTGACCATTCCTTCTACTGTATCTCCGTCATATCCGTATTCTACCTTTTCTATTCCAAATGATTCATCAACATAAACAAACGACTCACTCTGTAGCGTTACAAATGACGATGGAGGCTCTACAATATTTCTGCTTGAAAACACCTCTGCATATTCGCTGTTAACCTGTGATGAGCTTGCATTTGCAGAGCTTTCATCATCAGACTTAGTGTTGTTGTTTACTTCAGTGTCATCATTATCAGCTTCACTGTCTGAATCATCTGTATCATCGCTGTAAGCCTGACTGTCATCATCGTCGCTTTGATTACTGCTGTAGGATGACTCTGTGTCGTTATCCTCCTGTATAAAAGGTGCTAAAACGCTGAAACAAACTGCTGTGATTGCAGAGCATACTACAATTATTGCTATAATACCAATAATTAAACCAGCCTTGCTTTTTTTCTTAGGATTTACCCCACCAGCCTGATTATATGACATATTCGCCAGCTGATAATATGGATGTTGATATTGTGGTTGCTGATATGGTGGCTGTTGATAATTTTGCTGCTGATATGGTTGTTGCTCTGAATATCCCTGCATTTGCTGATTCATATTGCTTATCTGATAACCACAGTAGCTGCAAAACTGCTGATTTTCCTCCAGTGTGTTACCACAGTATGGACAATTCATTTTCTATACCTCCTGATTTGTTATATTAAAGCTTTTATTAAATATAGCTTCATCTGTAAATCAATGCTTTATCTAATACTAATACCTAATTAAACACCAGACAACTTGTCGGCATAATTTACTCAGCACTTCGTCCTTCTCCTTGACAAGCGACAGCTTGCCTGCGTCGTCGTCCTCGTTCTGAGCAAATTCTGCTCGACAATCTATTCAACCGTTTAATCAGGTATCAGTATAAATATCATTATAGCAGATAAATATAC
>JAXJDU010000174.1:0-9652 GCA_036301785.1 Acutalibacteraceae bacterium
ATTTAGGGGCTGCCTCACTTTCGTTAGTGAGACAGCCCCTTGTTGTGGATATAAAGTGAAACGCTCTGCCTATGTCAGTATGAGTGCCTATAACAGATTCAAACTGTGCTTGAAATTATACTTACTTTAGCTCAGAAAAACTCTTTATATCAAGTTTTTCTGAGCCGTTTGTTATAGCTGAAAAACGGGTTTTCTCCAACATCGTTAATGGAGTAACCTCATCAACAATTATATATAGCATTATTCAGACAGCTATAGCTTACGACCTGATACCTGAAAATATAGGATATATGTATTCACACAAATACAGTATGGCAAGAATGTGAGTATCTATCTTCCTTGGTCTGAGCAGATACCTGAATATTGTAAGTCAAGAACCTCTGAGCAGAAGTAATTTCGTGAATTGCTTTTGCCAGGGGTTTTATGCGTGATTGAGTTTAAGTTTACGAAATTTTTATGCAGTTCATGACATTGATTTGTTGCCTCCCAGATTAACGGGGCTTGCTTATGTTGCTTTCTCTTGTTCGTGATTTTCAAAAATAAGTGCTTTCTGATTTGGTCAATTGTTAGAAAAAAATTTATAATTTATTTATAAAAAAGAAAAATTAATTTTAATTATAAAATTCTTCAATGGAGAATATAGGGTGAGTGTATCAGTAAACAGATGTTGTATGCACTGATATTACATGATATAATTGAAAGTGAAAATAACTTTAACTAAGGTCAAATTATAAAATTTATAGATTGTTAAGAAAGAAGAGGTATAGTATGTTAGAAGTGGGAACAAAGGCACCTGGTTTTGAGTTGCCAGATCAGAATGGAGAGCTGCATAAATTAAGTGATTATACAGGAAAAAAGGTTATCTTATATTTTTACCCGAAGGATAGCACAGCAGGCTGTACTAAGCAAGCGTGTGGATTTTCTGAAAGATATCCTCAGCTTACAGAAAAAGGAGCAGTTGTGCTTGGAGTCAGCAAGGATTCAGTTGCTTCACATAAGAAATTTGTAGAGAAATACGGACTTACATTTACCCTTTTAGCAGACCCAGAGCGTAAAGTGATTGAAGCATACGATGTATGGAAAGAAAAAAAGAATTACGGCAAGGTTTCTATGGGAGTTGTAAGAACAACATATCTTATTGATGAGCAAGGAATTATTGTTAAAGCAAATGGTAAGGTTAAAGCAGCCGAGGATGCAGAAAAAATGCTGCAGGAATTAGAATAATGAAAATAATATTATCACCTGCAAAAAAGATGAATGTAAATGTTGACACCTTAGAGCCAACAGGTCTACCAGCGTTTATTGATAAGTCCACTGAAATATTAGCATGGTTAAATGAGAAGTCTGAGGCTGATTTGAAAAAGCTGTGGAAATGTAATGATAAAATTTTGGAGCAAAATATTCATCGTTTAGAGAATATGGATTTGTACCATCAGCTTACACCAGCAATTTTATCGTACGAAGGAATTGCGTACCAATATATGGCACCGGCAGTATTTGAATACGGACATTTTGATTATGTGCAGGAGCATTTAAGGATATTATCAGCATTTTACGGCTCTTTAAAGGCAATGGACGGAGTAACACCATATCGCTTAGAAATGCAAGCAAAGGCAACCATAGGAAACACCAAAAACCTATATGAGTATTGGGGAGATTCGCTGTATAAGGATGTTCGGGATGACAGTGGAATTATTATCAATCTTGCTTCTAAGGAATATTCAAAATGTATCGAGAAATATCTGTCAGCAGAAGACACATATATTACTGTAACCTTTTGTGAATTATCTGATGGAAAGCTTGTAACTAAGGGTACCTATGCAAAAATGGCACGGGGAGAAATGGTAAGATATATGGCTGAAAATTGCATTGAAAATCCTGCTGAAATAAAGAATTTTAACAGACTAGGATATATTTTCAGAGATGATTTATCATCAGAAACAGAGTATATTTTTGAAAGAAGAAAATAAAAAGCCTGTTGTTTAAACCTGAAACAGACTGCTGTTGCTGGTCATAAACGAAAAATTAATTACAACATATATGGTACTAATATCGTTAAGTGAGCGAGGTGTTAAAATGATAAAAGTAGCGTTTTGCGATGACGAATCTAAAATTTTGGAGGATTTATCCCAAAAGGTGTTCAGCAAATTTGAAGAAAATAATTGCGAAATTGATTTGTATACAACAGAAAATTCAATGGAATTACTGGAGTATCTAAAAACAAATACTGTTGATATCCTCTTTCTTGATATCGATATGCCTATGCTAAGTGGTATGGATATTGCAGAAACTTTGCTTAATAGTGAAATAAACACTCTGCTTGTATTTGTTACAGGTCAGGACGCACTTGTGTATAAATCCTTTAAGTATCATCCCTTTGGTTTTATCAGAAAAACATATTTTGACGAAGAAATCTCAAGCGTTGTAAAAGGCTTAATCGAGGAGCTACACAAAAATGCAGACACCTTTTCATTTAAAACCAACGACAGTGTTAACAGAGTAAAAATCAAGGATATTCTATATTTTGAGTCTGAATCAAATTATCTTAATCTACATACAAATAGCTTTGTTTATAAATTCAGAAGCACTCTATCTGCAATTGAAAAGGAGCTTTCTGTAAAGGGATTTATTCGTACACACAAGGGCTTTCTTGTGAATCAGGAGCATATATTTTCGGTTAAGAGTGATACTGTTATTCTTGATAATAATGATATATTACCTATTGGCAGAACAAACAGAGATGTAATAAAAGCCAGAATAATGAGGTATATGAGATGATTGGAAAATATAAAAAGCTCAAAACAGAATACGAAAGCCTTGAAAAAGCCTATTCAAAAGAGGTAGCAAAAAATCTTGATTTGCAATATGAATATGATAATCTGAAGGCTGATTATATAAGTGACAAAAATCAACATGCCGAAATTGAGCGACTTCACGAGAATACAAGACGCTTAAAGCACGATATGAAAAACCATATTATGGTTGCAGTGTCTTACCTTAATAATGGAGATACTCAGCAAGCCAAGGATTATCTTTCAGCTGTGTTAGATAACCTGAATAAAAGCTATTCGTATATTCAGACAGGTAATTCAGTGATGAACTATATTATAAATTCAAAGCTGGAAAATGCCCGTAGCCAAGGAATAGAATTTAAGGCTGAAATTGAAAATCTACCCTTTGATAAAATAGGTAGTGTTGATTTTTCTGCGTTGCTTTCAAATGTTCTTGACAATGCAATTGAAGCAAGTCAAAGCACAAGCAACAAGTTCATTTATATTGCTATTCTTAAAAAGCGTGCTTACGACACTATTCTTGTTAAAAATAGTATTGATAGCTCTGTTCTTGAAAAAAATCCTCAGCTTTCATCAAGCAAAGCTGATAGTGAGCAACACGGCTATGGCATTAAGCAAATAAAAGCAATAGCTGAAAAATACGATGGCATAGTTGACATTTACGAAGAAAATAATATGTTCTGTGTGAACATTATGATACCAAGCTAAAGCAGACTGTTTCAGGTGAAGCAGTCTGTTTTGTTGTATATGCTGTTTATCACAGCTAAGGTGCAGTTTATCCCAATAGTATTGTAATTTATCGGTAAAGTATTATTATTGTTTCAGGTGATGAAAATGATTGTAGTTAAAAACTTAAATAAGCAATTTAATAATGGTATAAGGGCAGTAGATAACCTATCCTTTCACATCAAAAAGGGTGAAATGGTTGGTCTTATCGGTACAAATGGAGCAGGTAAAACTACTCTCATAAAGCTTATTTCTGGTTTATTAAAGCCAGATAGTGGCTTTGTGCGTATATTTGACGATAACCCACTTGGCAGGAATTCTAAAAACAGACCCTTTTTAGGCATGATTTCAGGTCAACAGGTTTCGGGTAGCTATGATAACGGTAAAGCCTCAACTACTTCAATTCTTCAAGACGATCTGACAGTTGAGCTTAATATGGAGCTTATAAAAGCAATATATAAAATTTCTGATAAACAGTATAAGAAAAAGTGTTCGGAGCTTATCTCTGCTTTAGGGTTAGAAGCCTTTATGAAATATCGTGTTGATCAGCTTTCGTTAGGTCTGCGAATGTGTGTAGAAATAGCCGTAGTGTTACTTTATGAGCCAGAGCTTCTTATTCTTGATGAGCCATTTATTGGAGTAGATCTGATAGCAAAAGAAAATATACGACAGCTATTGCAAGGGCTTGCTAAGGATAAAAACACTACAATTATACTTACAACGCATAATGTAGAAGAAATTGAAAAAATCTGCGAAAGAGTTATCCTGATAGACAAAGGAAAAATACTTTTTAACGGAAGCTTTGATCGCATAAAATATTCCCACACAAGTATCAATTCGTTAAGCGTAGAGCTTACTGATAAAATACCTGATATGCAGGATTTCCCTGTTATCAGGTATTCCGTGCAAAACAATAGACTTAAAGTCTGGTTTGACAGCAAAATCATCAGTAGCAAGGATTTAACCTCATATATTTTATCAGAGTGCGAAATAAAGGATTTGCTCATTCAAAAACCAACAATAGAAGAAATAATCAGACAGATGTACGAGGAGGAAACAGAATGAACAACACTATAATTGATGTGCAAAACATCAGCAAAACCTTTAAGATTACAAAAAGAAAAACCGGCTTTACAGGTGCTTTAGCAAATATTTTTCACCCGGAGCATGAATATAGAAAGGCTGTAAATGACATCAGCTTTAATATCAATGAAGGGGAGATGGTAGGCTTTATCGGACCTAATGGAGCAGGTAAGTCAACCACTGTAAAAATGCTGTCGGGTATTCTTTATCCAGATAGTGGCAGTGTGAATGTTGCAGGCTACATTCCACATAAACAGCGTAAGGAATATGTGGCAAATATAGGTGTTGTATTTGGTCAGAAATCCCAGATTTCGTGGGATTTGTCACCACTAGACAGCTACGAGGTGCTTAAACACATCTATAAAATTCCTGATAAAAAGTATAAAGAGAATGTAGAGCGTTTTACAGAGCTTCTGGATATGCAGAAATTTATAAATCAGCCAGTGCGTCAGCTTTCACTTGGTCAGCGTATGAGGGCTGACATTGCAGCAGCACTTTTACATTCTCCTAAGATTGTTTTCTTTGATGAGCCTACTATTGGTATTGATGTTGTAGGTAAAGAGAAAATCAGAAGCTTTATTAAAACCCTTAATAAAACCGATAACATAACTATGATTTTTACCACTCACGATATGCAGGATATTGAAAAAACCTGTGAGCGTTTAATTATAATCGATGATGGTCAGAAGCTATACGATGGAAGCCTTGATAATATAAAAAACAATTATGTGTCATCAAGAATTATCGAAGCCGAGTTTGAAGAGCTACCTGCAAAAATAGATATCCCTGATGTTACAGTAACAGATGTTGATAATAACAAAATGAAAAAGCTTATCACCTTTGACACCAACAGAACAGGTATAAATAACCTGATGAGCACCCTGCTTAACAGCTATAATATTAAGGATATTTCTGTAAAAGAGCCAGAGATTGATGCTATTATCCGTGATATTTATCAGGGTAAAATCATTGTTGGTTAATTACGGAGGTGTAAAATGAAAACTTACATATCAATTGCAACTATTAAATTCAAAAACAATATGGTGTATCGCTTTGAATATGTAATGGGTATTGTTAATACTGTTCTGAATTTTTTAGTATATTGGTGTATTTACAAAGCTTTATATGGTGGAGCAACCGAGGTTGACGGCATTACCTTTTCTATGGTGGCCACAAACTTTGTTATTTCACTTGGTTTAACAAGTGCTTTTTCAAAAAATGAAATGTTTTTACAGGACAAAATCAAGCAAGGTACAATAGCCAACGAGTTTTTAAAGCCAGTAAATTTTAAGCTGAGAATGATGTTTGAGGACTTAGGCGATGGCTTTTTTAAGGTTTTATTCAACTTTTTGCCAGCAGTAATAATAGCAATGCTTTTTACCAAGCTTGAACCACCGTCAGGAATTCTTAATTTAGGTCTTTGTATTGTAAGTGCAGTCTTAGGCTATCTGGTGTTGTGGCACATAAGCTTTATAATTCAGACATTAGCATTCTGGTTATTTAATGTATGGGGTCTGGTAACAATAAAAAATGTAATTGTAAATATATTATCAGGTGCATTACTTCCACTTTGGTTTATGCCAGAGCCTGTTCTTAATATTATAAAATTCACACCGTTTGATTCTATCTTTTTCACTCCTGTTCAGCTATATCTGGGACAGCTACAGGGTTATGAGATAATTATGAATTTTGGCAGACAGCTTTTGTGGATAGGAGTTTTATATGCTGTTGGTGAGCTGTTGTGGAGAAAAGGCATTAAACGACTTGTGGTACAGGGAGGTTAAGTTATGAAGGATATAATTTCACTGTTTTTTGCTTACGCAAAATCGGGTATAAAAACACGCTTTCAGTACAAACTTGACTCTGTGATTTCATCGTTTGCTGTGTTTTTCAGAGAAGCAGCAGGAATTATTGCAATGTATCTGGCTTTGCTGAAATTTGATACTATTAATAACTGGGATATAAACGAGCTTATGTTCCTTTTCAGCTTGATTTTTATTACATACGCAATTTTTATAGTGTTCTTTATGGCTTTGCGAGATTTCTCGGACTGGATAAAACACGGTGACTTTGACAGAGTAATGCTACGACCTCGTGGAGTGCTTACTCAGCTTGTACTATGTGGTGCAGACTGGCTTGCTGCACTTGGTCATGGAACACTTGGAATTACACTTTTTATACTATCAGCAAATAATGTCGGTATAGATTGGAGCTTTATTACGGTTCTTTACTATGTAGTTTCAATAGCCAGTGGAGTGCTTATACAGGGTGCAGTTTTTCTTTTCTTCTCTGCAATCAGCTTTTATTTTATCGAAACTCAAAGCCTAAAGGAAATTATGTACTGGAATCTCAGAAAATTTGCAGGATATCCAATCAGCATATATAACAAGTTCATACAGTCACTTCTTATATATGTAGTACCGTTTGCGTTTGTAAATTATTTTCCAGCACAGTTTTTACTGCGTAACCCAGATATGGTTGCATACCCTGAGTGGTTTATGTATATCTCTCCGTTTGTAGGAATTGTACTTTATGTGCTGGCTTACTTCTTCTTTAAATTCAGCATGAGATTCTATAAAAGTAGTGGCAATTAATACTTAAGATTAATTCAGTAAGGAGTCAGATTATGAGGGTTTTAGTTACAGGTGGAACTACATTTGTAAGTAAATATGTTGCAGAATATTTTGTAAACAAAGGTAATGAGGTTTATGTTATAAATCGTAACACTAAAGAACAGGTTAAGGGTATTACACTGATTGAATGTGACAGAGTGAATATCGGTGACAAGCTAAAAGGCTTGCACTTTGATTTAGTTGTTGACACAGCCTACACTAAAGAGCAGGTAAGAGAGCTTGTGAATGCGTTGGGGTTATTCACTGATTATGTATTCATCAGCTCCAGTGCAGTATATCCCGAAACAAACCCACAGCCATTTACTGAAGAACAGGAGTGTGGCAGAAATTCTGTGTGGGGTGACTATGGAATTAATAAGCTTGAAGCAGAACAATATTTATCCCAGAAGATAAAACAAGCTTACATACTAAGACCACCATATTTTTATGGTGTTTACGAAAATTTGCATCGAGAGGCATTACCATTTGATTGTGCAATGTCTGACAGAAAATTTTATGTTCCAGCCAGCAATTTGAAGCTACAGTTTTTTAATGTAGCAGACCTATGCAGATTTATTGAAATACTTATCGAAAAGCACCCGGAAAATAAAATTTTCAATGTTGGTAATAAGAATGCAGTTACTGCAACCGAGTGGGTAAATTTATGCTATAAGGCTGCTGGTAAAGAGCCACAGCTTGTACATGTAGATAAAAGCATACCACAAAGAGATTACTTTTGCTTTTATGATTACGAGTATATCTTAGATGTTTCAAAAATGTATGAGCTTATGAACGATACACTATCCTTAGAGAATGGTTTAAAAGAAGAATTTGAATGGTACAGGGATAACTTGAACAGTGTTTACAGCCGAAAACCGTATATGGAATTTATCGAGAATAACCTTAAGTGAGATTAATAATATGACATTATTAATCTACCAATAAGCATATACATATATTTATAAAAACGCTAACAATATATTTTATTAATTGGCAACAAAGACAACTTCTTTGTTGCCGTTTTAAATTTTGCAGGGGTCTTCTCAAAAACGGTCAACGGGTATATAATACATTTGCGTTGACCGATATATACAATAAGGAGGATTATAATGAACGATAAATTTTTCGAACTTCCAATAGAAAAACAGCGTAGAATCATAAACGCAGCTTATAGAGTGTTTTCGGAAAACAGCTACAAAAAGGCTCCTATGTCTGAAATTGCAGAGGAAGGTAATATTTCAAAGTCATTGCTTTTTCATTACTTTACAAACAAAAAGGATTTATATATGTACCTATGGGATAACGCTTGCGAGATAACAACACAGGCTATAAGAGAATACAAAACATTGGATACAGATGATTTTTTTAAAATGCTTAGAAGAACTCTGCTTTACAAATGTTCAGTTATGAGGGATTATCCGTATATGTACGCCTTTTCTCTTAGGGCATATTACGAAACAGATACAGAAATTAAAGACTCTAATAAGCTTTTTGCAAATCCCACTTTCAATTGTTCTGGGAATAACGCTTGGTGTGATAGCAGGTTTTGCTCTGGTGTTATTTTTCAAGAAGGTACATATGCGTGATTCTGTGAAGATTATGGTTGTTTTTAGCATTTCTTTTCTGCTGCTGGATGTACAAAACAAACTTGAAAACATCGTTCCTGTTTCGGGATTGCTTGCTATAATGAGTATGGGAATAACATTTAATCAAAAATATAATGTACTTGCTAAGCGTTTGTCTGTAAAATACAACAAACTGTGGATTTGTGCAGAAGTGTTTTTGTTTGTGCTTGTAGGAATGGCTGTTGATTTGAGATATGTGTCTTCTGCAGGGATTACAGCAGTGATACTCATTTTTGTAGCTTTGTTATTCAGGATTTCAGGAGTACTGTTATCTTTGATAAAAACTAATCTTAACAAAAAAGAGCGTATTTTCTGTATACTCAGCTATACACCAAAAGCTACTGTTCAGGCAGCAATAGGTACTATACCTTTGGCTATGGGACTTGATTGTGGAAGTATAGTGCTGACGGTTGCAGTTGTTTCAATTCTGATTACTGCTCCACTTGGTGCGATTTGTATAGATAACCTATATATGAAAATGCTAAAGCGAAGTTAATAAAAGCCAACAGGTACAATCAAATCTTTTTTTATTGGTTATCACGAATATTGTTTCTGAATTGTTGGATTCTGTATATTGAAAAAGCAAGATGTGTATGCTATACTGTAAACAACTTAATATCTTATAAAAGATACGGTTTGAAAAGTTGTAGGCTGAGTAAATGTAAAAGGGAATCCGGTTCAAGTCCGGAACAACCACCATTACTGTATTTGATATATAAAGCACAAAAACCATTGGGATTTCTCCTGAGAAGGAGTGCTTTAAGGTGTAGTACACAGTATCATAAGTCAGGATACCTGCCGTTTCTTTTTTAGG
>JAXJDU010000175.1:0-4581 GCA_036301785.1 Acutalibacteraceae bacterium
GTGCAAGGTCAGTTTTTATATTTCTTAAAATATCTGTTTCATCATCAAGCTGGTTTTCTAGTATCTGCCTTATCCAGCTTATTTTGTCGCTTATACTCTCTTTGCTGTTGCCACCATTTAAGCCAAGCTTATACTTCCAGTGTGCAGCAATACCATATTCAGCTGTGTGGTGCATCTCCCATGTGCGAATCTGCACCTCAAACGGTACACCCTCTTTACCTATAACAGTGGTATGCAATGACTGATACATATTTGGCTTTGGTGTGGATATATAGTCCTTGAAACGATTTGGCAGTGGTGTATAAATATCGTGTACAATACCAAGAATGTTGTAGCAGTCTATTACAGAGTTTACAATAACCCTTACAGCAAAAATATCAAATATCTGTTCAAGGCTTTTACCCTTCATAAAGGTCTTTTTGTAGATACCATTTATGCTTTTAACTCGACCCTCGATATATATATCGTCAACTATACCACCAGCCTTTGCTGTGATATTCTTTTTCAGCTTTTCGATAAATTTTATTCTGCCAGGCTCGGTAAATGCAAGCTGGTCTTCTATCTCTTTATAGCCAATCGGGTCAAGGTATCTCAGAGAAAGGTCCTCCATCTCCTCCTTGACTGCTCGTATACCAAGACGGTGTGCTATAGGAGCAAAAACCTCCATTGTTTCAAGTGCTATATCTCGTCTTTTCTGCTCTCGCATACATGCTATTGTACGCATATTATGTAGACGGTCGGCAAGCTTTATTATTATTACTCTTATATCATCAGACATAGCAATAAACATTTTTCTTACATTTTCTGCTTGTCTTACCTCTCGGTTTGAATATGGTATTTTTTTAAGCTTTGTTACACCATCTATTAAATGTGCAATGTCCTTGCCATAGACCTTGCTTATTTCCTCAATTGTTATCTCTGTATCCTCTACCACATCATGTAAAAGGGCAGCTACTATTGATTCGGAATCCATACCAAGCTCTACAAGTATGCAGGCAACCGAGGTTGGATGCAGAATATATGGTACACCCGAAACTCTGCGTTGGTCGCCGTGTGCTTCGCTTGCCAGCTCGTACGCTTTGTTTATAAGCTCCAGGTTGTATTCCTTCCCACTTTCGGAAATCATTCTTAAAAGTTCTTCAAAGTCCTGATAGTGAACCATTGTTTCTGACATTTTTATTCCTCCTCAACGATTTATTATAAGATTGGGTAATTAATAGTAATTTCTAATATAATAAATCAATTTGTGTAACTTTGCAAGAGTTTAATAAGCTTTGCACTATTCAAATCTGCCTTTTTTGTAGTTGGCAGTATAGAAATTTTTGTTGTACCCCTGCTTTGCTGGTAGTCGATAAGTGCAAGCTCGTGCATTGCATTAAGAATTACCTTCAATCTGCCGTAATTTATACGGCTGTTGTCAAGCCTTGTGCAGATTACATAATCCGGATAGCTCCATAGCTTTGCAGTGCGTAAAAATTTGAACACAACTGCAAAATCGTCACGGGTTGGCAACAGCAACTCTGCTTCGTCTTTGTTAAGCCTTTCAAGCGACATAAGGCGATCAAAAAGCTCGTTGTGCCTCAGCATAAGCTCGGTGTCTGCGTTGTGACTTTTTATATCCTTTACAATTATACTTAATGACTCTCTGTTGTTGTACTCATTAATATCTATAGTTACAGCTAAATCTAAAAATTCACCCACCATATACGGAAATTGCTGTGGTGTGGTGAAAAACAGCATTGCATTTACTGTGTATTCGTCACGCTGTAGTGTAAGGCGTAAATGATTGCCATTGCCAACAGCAGTTATTGTTTTCAGTTGCATATTATATAGCCCGAAAATTGGTGTAGGATTACCAGCACCAAATGGCTCAAGCGTTGCAATCTGCTTTGCAAGGTCTACTGTTAAAAATTTAGGGTTAAGCTTGCAGTCTATTCTGAGAGTAGAAAGTGGCATTTCACCCTGCTGTATAGCATACCGGTTTAATCTTATTGTAAACTCCTCTATATCAGAGGTTTTTATGCTTAATCCTACAGCCATAGGGTGACCACCGAAGTGTGGCAGTAAATCCTTACAGCTTGTAATACCGTCAATAAGAGAAAAGCCCTCTACGCTTCTACCACTGCCCTTTGCCGACTCTCCGTCAGTAGTAATGATTATTATAGGCTTACCATAAATATCCTTTACTCGTGAGGCTACAATGCCTATTACACCCTGATGCCAGCCCTCACCACTTACGACCATAACTCTTTTATATTTCAGGTCGGGGTTACTGTCGATAAGTGCAAGCACCTCATCTAATATTTCTTTTTCTATATCCTGACGGATTTTATTATCTTCAGACAGCTCACCGGCAATTTGTGTAGCTATGCTGTTATCATCTGTTATTAAAAGCTCTACAGATTTCTCTGACAGAGCAAGTCTGCCACAGGCATTTATTCTTGGCACAACGGTAAACGAAATTTTACCGGCTGAAAGCTTGTTGTTGCCTTTGATTCCTGCACTGTCAAGCAGTGCTGTAATACCCTTATTAGTAAGCTTTTTTATGTTTTCCAAGCCATTTTTTACAAGTATTCTGTTTTCACCGGTCAGAGATACAATATCTCCGATTGTGCCAAGTGAAGCAATTGCAGAATAACGATTAAGAAGGCTTTTTATGTCAAGCCTTTCATCTTCAAGAGCCATAATAAGCTTAAACGCAACACCAACACCAGAAAGAAGCTTGAATTCAGACGGACAATCTGCCCTGTGTGGATTAACCACAGCCACAGCGTCCGGCAAAATCTCGGGTGGTGTATGGTGGTCAGTTACTACTGTATCTATACCAAGAGAGCTTGCATAAGCAATTTCATTTGCAGCAGAAATACCGTTATCAACTGTAATTATCAGCTTGGCCTCGGCTTTTGCTATTTTATCAATTGCACCGTTATTCATGCCATAGCCCTCGGCTTCTCGTGACGGAATATAGTAAGCAACATCTGCACCTAAGCTGCTAAGATAATCATACAGCAGTGCTGTAGATGTTACACCGTCTGCGTCGTAGTCGCCATAGATACAGATTCGTTCATTATTATTAAGAGCTTTGAAAATTCTGTCGGTAGCCTTATCCATATCTATTAATAAAAATGGGTCGTCAAGCTCTTCCTCTTCGTAAAGAAAACGATTTATCTCGTCGTAGCTGTTAATCCCCCTGATACACAAAAGCATTGCTATAATAGACGGCACAGAAAACTCTGCCATTATCTCCTTAACCTGCTCTTTATCAATTTCTTCTGGCTTCCAGTGCTTCATAATAATACCTACTTAATTTTTAAATTTAGAATTTATAAATCTGATTATTTCCTCGCTCATTTCATTGCTTTTGAAATGGTGTATATAATGGCCACAATCATAGCATATTAACTCAGCGTTCATCATTGCTGCAAATTCTTTCTGAGCATCAGCCCAATGTCCTTGCGTTTGCTTTGAATTTGACACAAACAGCAATATCGGACATTTTGTATATTCAGTAGCTTCTACAGCTTTTACATTGCTTAGTATTTTCTCGGATTCGTTGATACAGCAGATGTTAAAAGCATTCCTTTTTCGCAACAGCTTATGTTGCTTGATTTCGTATTTAGTAAGGCAACGGTTGCTCAAAGGACATAACAATCCCTGTAGCTTATATTTTGTTGCAAACCTCATCAGTTTTATCTTTTTTTCAACCTGCTCAGCAGTCCATACACTATAGGTAAGAGGCGTGCACATATCGTTGCCGATTATAGCTATTACATCATCTGGATACATCTGTGCCCATCTTAACGCTTCAACACCTGACATAGAGTGTGGCATTAAAATATATGGTCCATTTTCGTCTATAGCTTCCAATGCCTTTTTCTGTGTGGAAACAAGCGTATCAATATCGGCCGGAGAATCAAAAACATCAGAATATCCATAGCCGAATTTTTCTATTACAATTACTCTGAAATGCTCCGAGAGCTTTTCGTAAAGAATTTTAAAATCATACACAGGAGCAACTGTTCCTGAACCGGACATAAGTACGATTCTTGGTTTATCTGTATCTCCTGTGCTGTACACATGTATGCTGTGTCCGTCTACATTTACACGCACACCCTTACACTTCAAATATTTATCCATATTAATATATCTCTTCAATCTGAATTCATCATTGCAACAGCATTTCTTCAGCATGCTTTAAAGTAAGCTCGGTAATTGATACACCACCGATTATCCTTGCAAGCTCGTGCTTGCGTTGTTCAAAGTCTAGCTGATTTACCTGTGTATATGTTCGATTTGAATCTATTATTTTCTTTATCAAAAAATGTGTATCTGCAAGTGCAGCAATCTGTGCCTGATGGGTAATACAGATTACCTGTCGTGTACCTGATAAAGCCTTAAGCTTATAGCCTACCTTTTGTGAGGCACTGCCACTTATACCAGTGTCAACCTCGTCAAAAATCATAGTGCTGACAATATTATCTGAAGCAATAACATTGGTAATTGCAAGCATCATTCTTGAAAGCTCACCACCTGACGCAATTTTAGATACAGACTTTGGCTCTTCACCAGGATTTGCAGAAA
>JAXJDU010000176.1:0-17571 GCA_036301785.1 Acutalibacteraceae bacterium
ATTATATCTAAAGCGTAATTAATACCATCTATAAGGTTTTCCTTTTGGTTAATAATAGCAGCTACTAATTCTGTTGGGTTAATGTCACCACCACTCATTTCTAGAAAATGAGTATTACAACAGCTGAAAATGTTATCAACGATTTCATCTACATTGTTGATTTTACATATTGTAGAAATTGCAAATGTACCGTGGTGAGAACGCACGATTAAAGGCTGTGGTTCAAAGTCAGAAATACAGCCAATACCCATAGAACCCTTCATGTTATGAAAGTCTTTGTCGAATTTTGTACGAAATGGTGCATTTTCAATGTTGTGAATGGCACGGTCAAAGCCCTTTTCTACATCATATACAACCATACCACCTCGTCTTGTTCCCAAATGAGAATGATAATCAGTACCAAAATATAAGTCAAATACGCAATCGTCTTTTGATACAACACCAAATAAACCGCTCATATTACGCTCCTTTTTTGAAGAAAAAATAATATTAATACATAATATATTTTAACTCTTATTATCAAATAAGGCAATACGATTTATAAAAAAATGAAAAAAATATTTGCCATTACCAATTTAACCGAAAATCGGTGTGAATTTATATATCATTTGACTAATAATTAACTTATCAGTAATGAAAAAATCTTTCTATATATCATGTTTGTTGATAAGCTAAGCCCTTAAATGAATTAAATGAGCAATGCCAGGTATGCTTTCGCCTTGCTGGTTTGCAGTAGGTGACATTAAAGCACCGGTAGCAATAACTAAAACATTTTTTAATGCTTTCTGGCACATTTTTTCAAGAATAATACTGCATAGTACGCTGGCACAGCAGCCACAGCCACTTCCACCTGCGTGAGTGTCCTGCTGGTTTGTATCAAAAATCATCATTCCACCGTCATTGTGCTGACCCTCTATGTCAATATTTTCCTTTTCTAAAAGCTCAATAAGAAGCTGAGAGCCTATTCTGCCTAAATCGCCGGTCATTATAAGGTCATATTCATCTGGCTTTGTGTTTGTATCCTTTAAAAATGCCTTTATAGTTTCACACGCTGCCGGTGCCATAGCAGCACCCATATTGTTAATATCTGTTATTCCAAGGTCAACAACCTTTCCTATTGTGCAATGCTCGATATATGGCCCGTTACCACCTTTTGACAGCACAACTGCACCACTGCCTGTAACTGTCCATTGTGCAGACGGTGTGCGTTGGCCACCGTATTCAAGCGGGAATCTGTATTGCCTTTCTGCTGAGCAAAAATGAGATGATGTTACAGCAAGTGCGTTTTCAGCATAGTCACCATCAATCATTACAGACGATAAAATAATGCTTTGAACCATAGTGGAGCAGGCTCCATACTGCCCTAAAAACGGAATATTAAACCCACGGATAGAGTAGCTTGTGCTTATGCATTGGTTTAAAAGGTCACCACCAAAGACGATGTTTATATCACTGCCATTAACACCTGATTTCTCAAGTGCAGTTTGTATAGCCTCTTTTTGCAGCTTGCTTTCAGCTTGCTCCCATGTGTCACAGCCAAGCTTTGTGTCATATTCTATTTTATGAAAAAAGCTTTTCAAAGGCCCTTCGCCTTCCTTTTTACCTACAACAGAGCCAAATCCGGCTATTGCAGGCTTATTTTTAAAGGCTATTGTATATTCACCGATTCTGTGCATTTTAAGTAATCTCCTTTGCTGATACAATTTCTAACTATATTTTAAAAATTTTTTCAATAATTATGCACCCAAGCAGCTATTCTGACTGTTATTATATATGTACAAGCTTTTATACCAGACATCTGTATATTTACCTGAAGAGAAAATGCTATGTTATCAGTGCGATGTATTATTTGATATTCTCCACTCTATTAATACTATATTACGCTGTAACTCCCCCGCACGCTTTTTCTTAAGGGTGAGTATATAAGGTGTTTGGTATAATTATTTTGTACATAAATATAAAATAATATTATATAAAGTAACGATATTACAATAAATGCTTGAATTGAATTAATTGGATATGTTATATTTTATTATAAAGTACCTATCAGAGCAGGGTGCTTGCATGAATTTATAATAATGAGGAGAATTAACTATGAGCAAAAAAGTATTAAGCTGTATGCTTGCTGTTGCAATGGCGGCTACATTAGCAACAGTAACGGCTTCTGCTGATGATACTCAGACAAGAGGCACGATTTATTTTGACAGCACAAATATGGGTGGCGAAGCTGTGGCTTCACACGGAACCTACTATTGCTTTGTCTGGAGTGACAGAGAGGGTGCAATTTATACATGGGATTCAATCCCTTGTAAGATGACAAATCTGGGTGATAATCTGTACTCTTATGATGTTCCGGCAGTAAATTCAGCTGGTGACAGAATAAAGGCTGATCTGATGGTTTTCCATGCTGCTGGTGGTGGAATGACATATGACACTACTTTTACAGATGCATGCATTGGTGATACTGCATATGCATTAGAGGAGTATCTTCCACCTGAGCAGTCAAGCATGGTAAGAACAGTTGCATGGAAAAATAACCCAGCACAGGGCAGACATATCACTATTTCTGCTACAGGTAAGGTAGAAGGCTGGAGCTTGCTTGAACACGAAACTGCTGAATCTGTAGTGGATGAATTTATTGCAGAATACAAGGCAGGTATGGAAGCTGGCAAAACAGGCTATGATAACGAAGAATTGGTATCCGACGCTAAAAGAGCAGAGCTTATTGCTGAAATCAACGCTATTCTTGATGAGTATAGAGTAGAGGCACCAACAGAGGCACCAACAGCTGAGCCTACAGAAGCTCCTACAGCTGAGCCAACAGAGGCACCTACAGCAAAGCCTACAACAGCACCAACACAGGCACCAACAGCAAAGCCTACAACAGCACCAACAAATGCTACAAACGCTACAACAGCTACAACTGCAACAAGCAAAAACAATTCAAATGGTTCAGTTAATACATCACAGAATTCAACACTGGCTGTACTGGCTTCAACATTGCTTGCATCATTTGGTGTAGTATACGGTATTGGTAAAAAAAGAGAAGAGAATAACTAAGGTTTTCAGGGTGTACTGATTACAGTATTTCCTATGATTAACTGATATAACAGCTCAGCTGTGTTATTTATGCCAAATTGTGTGAATTTTTATTATAAAATTACGCATTGAAGTATATAATAAAAAATATTTATGATTGGAGAGAATGATTACTATGAAAAAGAGATTAATCGGTGTTATGGCAAGCATTGCTATTCTTGCTTCAATGGCTTGCACAAGTGCAGTAAGTACATCAGCATTATCTGGTGAAATCACATTTGAAATTCCAGAGGAATGGCAGGGAGCTGAAAATACCTACTATGCTCACATCTGGGACGGCATAGATGGTGTGGGGCTGTATGAGTGGCAGACAGCAAATGAAAAAATGACAGTTTCTGCTGATTACAAGACAGCTACATACAATATACCAGAGGGTAACTGGAATCTGCTTATGATTTCAAGCGGTAATATTGGTTTCATAACATATGATGCAGTATTCACTGCTGATTGTATTGGCGATACCTGCTATGCTGTACCAGAAATGCTTAGTGGTCCTGTTGATTCCCCACCAAATAATTATCATCTGTTCTGGAGAAACAACCCTGAATATACTACTCATAAATGGGTAACTTCAATTGGTCGTGTAGTTGGTACAACATTGCTTCCAGGTGAAACAAACCAGTCATTATACGATGACTTTGTTAAAAAGTATAACCCACAGAATGCAGTTGATGGTATTGTTGATGGTGTTAATTATTTCGACTGGAATGAAGACGGTAAAACAGAAACAAATATGACATGGGAAGAGGTTACAGCTTATCTTGCTCAGGAGCTAGGCATTACAGGCGAGACTCCAACAGAGGCTCCAACAGAGGATGCTACACACTGTGAAACAACACAGCCACCATCAGAAGCACCAACAGCAGAGGCTACAGTAGCTCCTACAGAGGCTCCAACAGTTGCCCCAACAGCTGCTCCAACATCAAAGCCTACAACAGCACCAACAAATGCAACAACTGCAAATAAAACTAATACAAGCACCAGCACAAATACAGGCAAGGGTGCTGTTAATACAGCTCAGGGCTCAGCAGTTACTGCAATTTCTGCAGCGTTACTGGCTACAGCTGGTGTAGTATTTGCTGTTAGTAAGAAAAGAGCAAGAAAGTAATTGATTTTATTGCTGAAATTAAGGAATAGCATGGTTAGCTATATATATTAATGTTATTGCTTTGGTTGATTTAAACAATAAAAATGTTGCTTTTTTCAATAGGTTAGTTTAACTGTGATATATCTTTTTTTTGAAAAATAGTTGCCAATTTTTTAAATATGTTATATAATTATGTTACTGGAGTGTATGCTTCAAAAACGATTATATATTATTGGAGGAGACTAACAATGAAAAAGAAAATTCTTAGCGTTCTAGCTAGCGCTGCGATTCTTGGCTCAATGGCTTGTGCAACAGCAGTAAACACATCTGCTTTCTCAGGTGACATTACATTCGAAATCCCAGAGGGTTGGGCTGCTGCAGCAAGAAATTACTATGCTCACATTTGGAGAAATGACGGTACAGGTCTATACGAGTGGCAGACAAAGGACGAGAAAATGAAGGTTAACGATGACGAGACACTTGCTACATATACTGTACCAGAGGGTGAGTGGGAGCTAATCATCATCTCTGCTGACGTTCCAGGTATCCAGACATATGATACAGTATTCAAGGCTAGCTGTATCGGCGATACATGTTATGTATTACCAGATAAGTTCGAGAACCCAGTTGACTCAAAGCAGACATGCTACGGTCTAGGCTGGAGAGCTAACCCAGATTGCGGTCCTCACAAGGTAGTATCTTCACTAGGTAATGTTATCGGTAACGCTTACCTAGAGGGTGAGTCAGATCAGTCAATCTACGATGCATTCGTTAAGAAGTTCAACCCAGAGAACGCTACAAACGGTCTGTTCGATGGTAGCAACTACCTGAACTGGAACGATGACGGTAAGTCAGAGACAGGCATGGAGTGGGAAGAGGCTAAGGCTCAGGTTGCTCAGAGACTAGGTATCCAGGTTGAGTCTTCAAGCCAGCAGGCTACAGAGGCTCCAACAAACGCTAACAGCACAACAAGCTCAAGTAGCTCAACAAGCTCAACAACAAGCTCAACATCATCAACAAGCAGCTCATCAAGCAGCACAAGCACAGGTACAACAACAACAGGTGACAGCACACCATATGTTGCTCTGGCTGCTACTCTAACAGCTGCTCTAGGCGTTGCATTTGCTGCTCGCAAAAAGGCATAATTTAAATTTTTTCTAAATTGCATACACTTTGTAGGGGACGGTTTACCGTCCCCTTTTTGTATGCTTGCTTTTAAACTGAAGCTTGTTGAAAAATAGTTTTCTGTAAGGTGTATATGGCACAAGGCCTATAATTTATTCAGCGTTTTTCTTACAGAAAATTTATATTAATGTTCAGTATAAATTCAGACCAGTATTACATTAAGTGCATGGATATGGTATACTTATTCTGTCAGGTAATCAACTGTGATAAAGATTAGTATAAGGAGAAAGGTGTGGTAAATATGGAATTTAACGAGAAGCTTCAGACATTGAGAAAGCAAAAGGGACTGACGCAGGAGGAGCTTGCAGAGGTATTGTATGTATCCCGTACTGCTGTTTCTAAGTGGGAATCAGGCAGAGGCGTGCCTAATATTGAATCTCTGAAGGCTATATCAAGATACTTTTCGGTGTCTATTGATGAATTGCTGTCCAGCGAAGAATTACTTACAATCGCAGACGAGGATTGTAAGCAGAGAGAAAAGCATATATGCGATTTGGTTTTTGGCTTGCTTGATTGCAGTATGATTATGTTTTTATTTCTTCCGTTTTTCGGTCAGAGAGGTACAGCTGTTATAAAGGAGGTTTCTCTGTTAAACCTTACAGAAATTGCACCATACATCAGGGTTTCTTACTTTGTTATAATTTTCGGAATAATACTTGCAGGAGTATCGGCCTTAGCGTTGCAGAATAGCGAGGCGAAATTCTGGGTAATGCATAAGCACCAGATATCTGTAGGATTAAGTGCAGTTGCTGCTGTTTTATTTATGATAACACTGCAACCCTATGCAGCGTTGTTTACCTTTATTTTTCTTGCTATAAAGGCACTTTTGCTTATAAAATGGCGATGATACTAAGCGTGTCGCTGATGTGACGCTTAAATTCTTGTTGTTTTTTGCTTGTCAGCATATAGTTTAATCAGGCGAAAGTCTGATTAATTTATTATTGCAAAGGATGAAGAAAAATGACAAAAGAAACAACAAAAGCAAAAAATCTGAAAATTCTGTTTACAGGCTTTTTAATGCTGGCAGTATTCGCTGTGTGGACAGTACTTGTAAAGTCTGTTGATGTGCAGGCAATAGGCCCTGAAAATTCCTGTGTTGGCTTTGCCGGGCTTAATGGCTTTGTGCATGGTCTTACTGGTGTTAATATGGCACTGTATAACGCCACAGACTGGCTAAGCCTTATCCCGTTGTGCTTTATACTTGGCTTTGCTTTTCTGGGGCTTGTACAGCTTATAAAACGCAGAAGCCTGCTAAGGGTAGACACAAGTGTTTTGTTGCTGGGTGGCTTTTATATGGCTGTTATGGCAGCGTACATATTCTTTGAGCTTTACGCTGTTAATTATCGACCAGTGTTGATAGAGGGAATACTTGAGGTGTCTTATCCGTCGTCAACAACGCTTCTTGTTATGACGGTTATGCCTACGGCTGCTATGCAGCTATACAGCAGAGTAAAAACGCAAGGAGTAAGAATGGCTGTATCTGTTACCATAAACGCCTTTACTGCTTTTATGGTTATCGGCAGAATAATATCGGGTGTGCATTGGATTACCGATATTATAGGTGGAGGCTTTCTTAGTGTAGGCTTGGTGTTGATTTATTACAGCTTGACTAAGCTTGTTGAAAAGCAGAATATATCTGAATAAAACAAAGGGTTCAGAGGGTGATTTACCTTCTGAACCTTTTTTATACGCAAATAAAAACGGCTGATTCTGTATAGAGTCAGCCGTTAAAGTGTTATTCAATTATTTTACAAGCTTAACAATAAGCTGGTTTGTAATTGTGTTGTATGTAAATGTGTAGCTTTGAGCTGTTGTACCCCATGGAATATATAGAGTTGTTTTACTTGACCAGTCAGGGCTGTAAGGTGCAGCAAACTGAGTTGTGTAAGATCCCTTAGAACCATACTCTACGCCGTCAACGCTTACCTTAAAGTCATAATAGCCATAGCTTAATTCAGTTGTAGCTGTAAAGATATTCTGGTTGTTAGCTGATGGAACAAGTGTAAGCTCAGGTTTACCTACAATTTTGATTGTTGGGTTATCAAGCTGCTTTGTTACTGTAAGCTTGTTTGCTTTTACATCAAAGCTGAATACATATTTACCACCGTCAGCAACGAATGTAGTAGCCTTTTTCCAGTCAGTACTGTAAAGAATATTAACCATGCCGTTTGTGAATGTAGAGCCACAACCAAACTCTGTACCATCAGCGTTTACCTTGAACTGGTAAGTACCAGCAGCAAGGCTTGTTGTAGCTGAGAAAACATTAGCGTTGCTTGTTTTTGTCAGCTCAAGGTCGATATCGCCTGTAATGCTTACAGTGTCTGCTGCTACTTTCTTGTAATCAACAGTAAGCTTGCCTGTTGCAGGTGTAAATTTAAATGTATATTCGCCACCAGTAGCCTTGAATGTAGTAGCCTTTTTCCAGCTTGTTGAGTAAGCAACATTCTTAAGGCTGTTTGTGAATGTAGAGCCACAGCCGTACTGTGTGCCGTCAACATCAATCTTGAAGCTGTATGTGCCAGCCTTCAGCAGAGCTTTACCAGTGTAAACGCCCTTAGAATATGTAAGCTCAATCTGTGTATCGCCGATAATTCTGGCTTCTTCTAAAGCTGTGAAATCAAGATTATATTTAAGTGCGTATTTCTCGATTTCTGAACCAAGGTGTCCGTAAACAGGAATATAGCTTACAAAGCTGTTTTCGCCGATGCTTGTAACAGTATCAGGAACAACAAAGCCGTCCATACCTGATGAGAAACCATAGAAAGCACGGTCGCCGATAGTTTTAAGATTCTTAGGTAGTGTTATAGTTTGAACAAAGCCACAATTCTGGAATGCAGCTTCGCTGATGTTAGTAACTGTATCTGCAATAGTTACAGTTTTCCAATAAAGCTCGTCAAAAGCGTAGCTGCCAATGCTTGTTACAGTGTAACCATCTATTTCAGCAGGAATTGTAACATCTGTTTCTGCACCTCTGTACTTTGTGATTTCTGCTGTACCGTCAGCAAGCACAACATAATCATAGCCAGTTTCAAGAGCAACAAATGGAATCTGGTGCATGTTTGCGTGAGCTTCAAGCTGTGAGCCCTCATAGCCATATAGTGTAAGCTTTGGACAATTCTCGAATGTCAGCTTTGAGCCATAGTAGCTGATCTGTGTGTAGCCACCAACAGTCAGAGATTCAAGGTTAACACAATTTCTGAATACACTTGGTTCAAAGTAAGACAGTGTGTCTGGCAGTACTACAGATGTCAGGCTGCTACAACCAGAGAAAGCCAGGACATCCATAGAGCTTAGTGTATCTGGGATAGTGATTTCTTTCAGAGAAGTACAGTTTAAGAAAGCTCTTTTGCCGATAGTAGTCAGTTTATCGCTCAGAATTACTGTTTCAAGGCTTTTACAATCCTTGAATGTTTCGTCACCGATAGTTATAACTGATGGGCATACAATCTTTTTCAGATTTGTACAGCCAGCAAATGAACCATACAAGCTATAAATATTGTCAGGGATAGTTACTTCTTCCAGTTTAGTACAACCAACGAAAGAGCAAGGGAAGTAGTAATTTAATTCAGGTAGCTCTGGTAGCTTTGTGATAGCTGTGTTAGAGAAACACCAGTCACCAAGCTCTGTTAAACTGTCTGCCAGATTGATTTCTGTCAGATTTGTACAATCTTTGAAAGCGTTGGTTCCGATAACCAGAATACCCTCTGAAACTGTTACAGCTGTGATGTCGGTATTACCCTTAAAAGCATCAACGCCGATTTTTGTTACAGCATAGCCGTCGATTTCAGCAGGGAATACAATGTGTGAATTGTTACCCTTGTAGCCTGTGATTTCAGCTGTGCCGTCATCAAGCAGTGAGTATGTGAAGTTTGAAGCTGGCTCAGTTGGAGCTGCAGTAGGAGCCTCAGTTGGAGCTTCTGTAGGAGCCTCAGTTGGAGCCTCTGTTGGTGCTTCTGTTGGAGCCTCTGTTGGCTCTTCTGTAGCCTCTGTGTAAGAAAGCTTAAATGTACCGTCACCATTATTAACAAGTGTGAAAGTAACAGCAACACCACCTGGTACCATCAGCTTGTCAGCTTTTGAGCCAAGGGTTGTTGTGTTGTAAAGAGTAGCCTCTGTTACTTCGCCTAACCAGCCGTTTGTCATATACCAGTTGGCATTGTTTTCTTCCTTAACAGCAACATAGCTTGTTTCGTCAAATGTAGCTGTAAGCTTGCCGTCAACAAAAGCATACTTACCCATGTCTGTGTAATTTTCTTCGCAAGCGTAGTTTGCTCCGTTAATCCAACCAAACAGGTAGTAGTTTGTTGTTTCTGCTGCTGATACACTTATTCCTGTAATGCACATACTGCAAATAAGCATTACTGAAATCATAAGAGCAGTCAGTCTTTTGATTGTTTTTGATTTCATCATTTGAAATCCCCCTTTTCACAATGTATTTTAAACCACACTATAGTCTAAAACCAAGGTTAATTTTACAATAATTGTAAAAAATTGACAATGCATTTAATATACAATGTTATTTTACAGTCAATAAAAAAACACAACAAATTATATAAAGCTTGCATATATACAGCGTAAATCGTTGCTGATAATAAAAATGCCAGCCGAAAAATCCAGCCGAAAAAACAATGATTTTCTGATGTTTTTTTCTGTTGTGCTAATAGTGGTTAGTATCATATATATAGAAGCGAATATGTAAAGGAGTAAAGACATCTACATGAGTGAATAAAATAGACGACCTTTTTTATCAGTTTTAGGTTATAATAAACAATCTTGTTTTCAGAGGTGTATAAAATAGATTTTTTTGTTGAAAATCGTGTCTTTTGGGTATATAATTTAGAGGAATGTGTAACTACATTGTATTTATTTTTTTAGCATATTTCTAATTATCCGGAGGTCGTTTTATGGAAATTTCTTTTAAGGACATTTTAAGAATTATTAAAAAGAATTTGGCTCTTGTTATTGTCGTGTCTTTGCTTTTTGCATCAGTTTCTTATTTTGTTACAACACTATTCATCAAGAAAACATACACTTCATCGGTAAAGCTGTATGTTAGTGCTGATTATATGGATAACAATGCAAATGAGGATCTTAGTACATATAACTATACCTCTAAGCTGGTTGCAACATATATGGAAATGCTAGACACAAATAAGTTCTATACTGCTGTTTCAGAGCAGTTAGATGGTAAGTATACTCCATCGCTGCTTGCAAACGCAATTACCTTTTCAAATGTAGAAAACACAGAGGTATTTATGGCTAAGGTAGTTTTCGGAGATCCAAGCGAGGCTAAAAATATTGCAGACGCAGTAGCAGCTGTTGCTCCAGAAACAATTTCTGAGCTGCTTGTAAATAACTATCAGCTGAAAATCGTTGACGAGGCTACAGTGCCAAAGCAGCCAACATCACCAAATGTATTAAAAAATGTACTGTTTGCGTTTTTAGGTGGTATGGTTCTTACACTGGTAATTGCATTTGTAAGAGATTTCTTAGATGTAAAGGTTAAGTACGATGACGAAATGAGCACGGTTTGTGGTGTGCCTATCCTTTCTGTTGTTCCTGATTTTGAATATTATGCAAATAATAAAGATATAATAAAGAAATCAAAGAAAGGTGGTAAGCATAATGGCTAAGGCAAAAATTGAGCGTTCTATAGATACTGAGCTGCTTGGCTTCAGAATTAAAGAGTCTTATAAAACAGCCAGAACAAATATTGCCTATTCAATTATTAAAAAGGGCTGTAAAAAGGTTGCCTTTACAAGCTCCAGAAAAGACGAGGGTAAAACCGTTACTGCTATGAATGTAGCACTTGCACTTGCTCAGCAGGTAGATACAAAGGTTATTGTAATCGAGTGCGACCTGCGTCGTCCACAGGTTCATTCAGCTTTAAAGATTGAGCCTACACCTGGTCTTACAAATTACCTTAATAATGAGTGTGAGGTAAAGGATATTATTAAGAATACAAAGCTTGACACACTTAAAGCTGTTTGCTACGGTGCAATTCCTCCAAACCCATCAGAGCTTCTTTCAAGTGATATGATGCTTGAGTTTATCGAGTTGCTTGAAAAGGAATATGATTACATTATATTCGATACACCACCTATAGGTGTTGTTATCGACTCTGTTCCACTTTTAAAGCGTTCAGATGGCGTTGTTGTAGTTGTTAAAAACAATTCAACAACATATCCGGAGCTTAACAGAACACTGGAGTCAGTTAAGCGTTCAGGTGGTAAAACATTAGGCGTTATTTTAAATAAGGTTAAATTCTCAAAGATGAGAAAATCTAAATCTGAGGCTTACGAGTATTACGCATAATAATATTTAAAGGCTTAAGTGTAATTAATAAAATATATATTACAGGGAAGAGGTAAAAACAATGAAAGCAGTTCTTCTGGCAGGTGGCTTCGGAACAAGAATTTCTGAAGAATCAAGATTTAAACCAAAGCCAATGATTGAGGTTGGTGGCATGCCAATTCTATGGCATATAATGAAGATGTACTCTAAGTACGGTGTTAATGAATTTGTAATCTGTGCAGGCTATAAGCAGCATGTTATAAAGGAATGGTTTGCAGATTACTTCCTGCATACATCAGATATTACATTTGATTTTACACAGGATGATAAAATTATTGTTCACCATAAAAGAGCAGAGCAGTGGAAGGTAACTGTTGTTGATACAGGCCTTAACACTATGACAGGTGGTCGTCTGAAGAGAGTAAGAAGCTATCTAGGCGATGAGCCATTTTTCATGACATACGGTGACGGTGTTGCTGATGTTGATATCGATAAGCTGCTTGCATTCCACAAGTCACATGGCAAGCTTGCTACAATGTCTGCTGTTAAGCCAGGCAGCCGCTTTGGTGTGCTTGACCTTTCAGATAATGACGAGGTTAAGGCATTCAGAGAGAAGAGCGATGTAGACTCTGGCTTTATTAACGCTGGATTTATGGTTCTTTCTCCAGATGTACTTGACTATGTTAAGGACGATACAATCATGTTTGAGCGTGAGCCAATGGAGAAGCTTGCACAGGATGGACAGCTTATGTGTTACAAGCACGACGGCTTCTGGCAGTGCATGGACACATTGCGTGACAAAGAAAAGCTTGAGGAGCTATGGAACGATAATAAAGCTCCTTGGAAAGTGTGGGAAGATTAATGCAGAATTTTTATAAAGGTAAAAGAGTTTTTGTAACAGGACATACTGGCTTTAAGGGCAGTTGGCTATGTAAAATTCTTGCAAACTGGGGTGCAGAGGTTACAGGCTATTCAACAATGCCACCTACAAGCCCAAGCCTGTTTGAGATTGCAGGTATCGAAAATGATGTTAAGTCAATAATCGGCGATATCCGTGACTACGATGCTCTGAAAAAGGCTTTTGACGAGGCTAAGCCAGAAATCGTGCTTCACCTTGCTGCTCAGCCAATCGTTCGTGACAGCTACAAGCTACCTGCTTATACATACGAAACAAATGTAATGGGTACTGTAAATATCCTTGAGTGCGTAAGACTTTCTGATTGTGTTAAGTCATTCCTGAATGTAACAACAGATAAGGTTTACGAGAATAAGGAGTGGCAGTGGGGCTACCGTGAAAACGAGCCTCTTGACGGCTTTGACCCATATTCAAACAGTAAAAGCTGTAGCGAGCTTGTAACTCACAGCTATAAAAATTCATTCTTTGCAGATGGCAGAGTAGCAATTTCTACTGCCCGTGCTGGTAATGTAATTGGTGGCGGTGACTTTGCAAACGACAGAATTATTCCTGACTGTGTGCGTGCTCTTGAGAACAATCAGGAGATTACAGTGCGTAATCCATATTCAACACGCCCATATCAGCATGTACTTGAGCCACTGTTTGCTTATCTTATGATTGCCAAGGCTCAGTACGAGGATATCAGCGTTGCTGATTACTACAATGTTGGTCCTGATGAGTGTGACTGCGTTACAACAGGCGAGCTTGTTGATATGTTCGTAAAATACTGTGACGGTAAAATTACAAGAACAGATAAAAGCGAAGAAAACGCTGTGCACGAGGCTAACTTCTTAAAGCTGGATTGCTCAAAGCTGAAGGCTGTATTTAACTGGAAGCCACACTGGCATGTTACAGATGCAGTAGAGAAAACTGTAGAGTGGTCATTGGTTTGGCTTGCTGGTGGTGACATACGCAAATGTATGGACGAGCAGATTGAAAACTTTTTAATAAGTCAGATATAAATAAACATATAAACTATATACAAAGAGGTTTTATAAATGAATAAGGTTATAGTAACAGGTGCAAACGGATTTGTAGGCTCTCATGTATGTAAGGAGCTATGTAGCAAGGGCGTAAAGGTTTACGCTATTATTAAAGACGAAAACGAGAACATCGATCATATCAAGGATTTAGACAATCTTTCTATTGTTTATTGTGACCTTGATAGTATTGCAACTCTGCCAGAGAAAATTGCAGACAGAGATATTGATGTTTTCTATCACTTTGCATGGGTTGGTGTATCTACACAGCTAAGATGTGACGAAAATGTTCAGACAAAGAATGCTCTGTGGACTGTACAGGCTCTTAAAACAGCAGACAGCATGAACTGTAAGAAGTTTGTAAATGCTGGTTCAATCATGGAGAAAGAAACATATATGGCTGTATGCACACAGGGCAGCGAGCCAAGCGTTGGCTACATTTACGGTGCTGCTAAGCTATATGCAAGAACAATCTGTAAGCCACTGGCAAGCTCATTGAATATTGACCTTTGCTGGGCTGTAATTACAAATACATACGGTGTTGGCGAGCTTTCATCACGATTTGTAAATACAACAATCAGAAAAATCATCGCTGGCGAGCCACTGCAGTTTACAGCAGCTACTCAGAATTATGACTTCATCTACATTGATGATGTAGCTAAGGCTTTTGTTGCTATCGGTGAGCACGGTAAGCCAAACAAGGAATACACAATCGGTAGTGGTCACGCAAGACCACTGAAGGAGTTTATTGTAGAGTTACTTCAGACACTTGCTCCAGACTCTGTACCACTATTTGGTGATGTACCATTTACAGGTGTAAATATCCCACTTGAGTGCTTTGACACAACAGATATTGAAACAGACTGTAACTTTAAGCCTACAATATCTTTTGTTGAGGGTATTTCTCTTACAATGGAGTGGCTGAAGTCATTAAATTAATTAATAAAACAGAAATTGCTTTTACAACAATCTAAGAAAGCAAGGTGCAATAAATGATACAGAAATTTGAATTTTGTAAAACAGACTTTGAAGGTGCTTATCTGATTAAGCCTTTCTGTGCAACAGATATCAGAGGTGCGTTTATAAAGGATTACTCAAAAGAGGTTTTCGAGGCTAATGGTCTTGAGTATAATCTTGCTGAGGTTTTCTACACTGTTTCTCACAAGGGTGTAATAAGAGCACTTCATTTTCAAAGAGTACACGAGCAGGCTAAGCTTGTTCGCTGTGTAAAGGGTAAGGTTTTTGATGTTATCGTAGACCTACGCCCAGACTCACCTACATTTAAAAAATGGCAGGGTTTCTACCTTTCTGAGGAGAATATGCACGAGCTATATATACCAGAGCATTTTGCACATGGCTATTTAGTGCTTGAGCCATCAGTTGTTTCATATAAGTGTGGAGAGAAATTCTACGGTGAATACGACGATGGTATTATGTACAACGACCCTGATTTCAATATTGAATGGCCATTTGATGAAATAGGTGGTATCGAAAATCTTATAATGGCAGATAAGGACAAGAATCTTCAGTCATTTAAGGAATATCAGGAAAAATACCTATAAAAAATTATAAGGGAGCTACGATACCGTTGCTCCCTATTATAAAGGTATAAATGCTGTGTTTTATTTGAAAAATCAGTCTTGTTTTTAAATAAAACACAACAGAGCAGGCTTAAATTTCGAGTATGGTATTGAATTTCGGAGGACGCAATGAATGTAGTTTATTCAAGCTCAGACAGCTATTCTCTTGTTGCCGGCGTTTCTATGTATTCGCTTATGGTAAACAATCAGGATTGCGAAGAGCTAAATATTTTTCTTATAGATAATGGTATTACAGAGCCTAACAAGGCAAAATTCCAGAAAATGTGTGACAAATTTGGCAGAAAGCTATATTTTATTCCTATTGTAGATATCGAAAAGCTGGCAGGTGCCTCAATTGATATAGGCAGATGGAATATAAGCACATTCGCAAGACTTTTTTATGCAAGTCTTTTACCAGAGTGGGTTGACAAGGTAATACACCTTGACTGCGACACAATGATTATGTCATCTTTAGAGCCTCTATGGAATACAGAGATGGGTGACGCAGTTGTGGCAGGCTCTTTAGAGTGTATTGGCGATAACTACAAGAGAGAAATCGATATGAAGGTAACCGATACATATATAAATGCCGGTAATGTTATGTTTAACCTTGACAGCATCCGTAAAAAGGGTCTGGAAGAGGCTTTCAAAAAATTCCTTCAGGAGCATAAGGTGCTATCTTTTGTTGACCAGCCTGTACTTAATTCCTGTACTACAAATGAAGAAAAGATTGTTGTTCCACTTAATTACAATGCTTACTCTATAATATATTATTTAAAATATAAGAATTTGCTTAAAGCAAAAAGAGTATCACAATATTACAGCGAAGAAGAGGTAGCAGAGGCTGTAGCAAACCCATGTATTGTTCATTTTACTACCTGTTTTATGGACGGTAGCCGTCCTTGGGTAGAAAATAACCTGCACCCACTGCTTGACAAATACCTTGAGTTTAAAGCTGGCTCTGAGTGGGCTGACGAGCCATTGTGGAAAGACCCACGAAACGGTGTGAAAAAGCTTATGTATAAAATGTTCAGAGTATTACCGCAGCCGTTTGTTGCATGGTCAATTGGAGTTGTACACGATTTGGTTATCCCGAATATTCATAAGCTAAAAAAATAATCAGGAGGTAAATTTATGGAACCAATAAGAGTTTTACATAATATTGCTTTGATGGATACAGGTGGAATTGAAACACTTGTAATGAATCTATATAGACATATTGACAGAGAAAGACTTCTTTTCGATTTTCTTGTTCACCGTCCACAAGAGGGCTTCTACGAGAGAGAAATAAGAGAGTACGGTGGTAAGGTTTACAGAACCTGTCCTTTTAACCCACTACACCTGAATCAGTTCAAGAAAGAGTGTATGCAGGTTTTTGAGGAACACCCAGAATACAAGGTTTTCCATGCTCATCAGGAGCTTAGCCTATGGACACTTGAGTATGCTCATAAAATGGGTATTCCTACAAGAATCTGTCACAGCCATAACGCTAAAACTGTTGTAAACCTTAAATATTTCTTCTTCCTGTACGAGAAAATGTTTATCAAAAAGCATTGTACAGATATGTTCATGTGCTCACCACCAGCTGGCGAGTGGATTTTTGGTAAAAAGGCTGTTCAGGAGGGTAAGGTTAAGTATATTAACGGTATCATCGAAACAGAGAAGTTTAAGTTTAACGAAACTGTTCGCAGAGAAATGCGTGAAGAGCTTGGTGTTGGCGATAAAATAGTAATCGGTCATATCGGCAGATTTATGCAGCAGAAGAACCATATGTTCCTTCTTGAGATTTTCAGCCATATCCACAAGAAAAACCCTAACACTGTTCTTGTACTATGTGGTAACGGCAGACTTGAGGATGATATAAAGGCTAAGGCAAAGGCTCTTGGTATTGAAAACGATATCATCTATACAGGTGTTAAGGATTATGTAAATGTACAGACATGCCGTCTGTATCAGGCATTTGATATTTACCTGTTCCCATCACTGTGGGAGGGTCTTCCACTTACAGGTATCGAGGCTCAGACAGCTGGCTTGCCTGTACTTATGAGTGATGTAATCGCTGACGAAACTATTGTTACTGACAATGTAACAAAGCTTTCACTTTCTCAGACTCCAGAGGTATGGGGCGATAAGGCACTTGATATTATTTACAACCATAAGCGTATAGACTGTCAGCCACAGGTTGTAAAGGCTGGTTTTGATGTGCGTAATACAGCAGATTATCTGCAGAGCTTCTACATAGAGCGTACAGAGCGTGCGTTGTTCAACGAGAAGAATAATTGATAAAAGCAATCTCAGATAGAGAAAAGCATAAAGTTTAGGTCCAGCCTTTTTAAAGGCTGGTGGGTCAAGGGCAAAGCCCTTGTGGGTTTTTAGGGCAACGCCCTAAAC
>JAXJDU010000177.1:0-1767 GCA_036301785.1 Acutalibacteraceae bacterium
ATTCCTACCAGACGGTACTCCACTTGACATCGTTCTTAACCCATTGGGCGTACCTTCTCGTATGAACATCGGTCAGGTACTTGAGGTTCACTTGGGTTATGCTGCTAAGGCACTTGGCTGGAAGATTATGACACCTGTATTCGACGGTGCACACGAGCAGGACATCTTCAAGATTTATGAGGGTGTAAGCGAAAAGGCAAAGCTGGGTGAGCTGCCTCCACCAGAGTCACCAAAGTATATCGACTTCACAGAGTGTTTCAACCGTGAAGGTATCTCTATGCAGTGTAAAACAAAGCTTCGTGACGGCAGAACAGGTGAGTGGTTCGATAACCCTGTAACAGTAGGCTATATGTACTACCTGAAGCTTCATCACCTTGTTGATGATAAGATTCATGCTCGTTCAACTGGTCCATACTCACTTGTAACACAGCAGCCACTTGGTGGTAAAGCACAGTTTGGTGGTCAGCGTTTCGGAGAAATGGAAGTTTGGGCACTTGAGGCTTATGGTGCAGCCTATACACTACAAGAAATCCTTACAGTTAAGTCTGACGATGTTGTTGGTCGTGTTAAGACATATGAATCAATTGTTAAGGGTCAGAACATTCCAACACCAGGTGTTCCTGAGTCATTCAAGGTTCTTATCAAAGAGCTTCAGTCACTTGCACTTGATGTTCGTGTACTTGATAAGGACGATAACGAAATCGACCTAAGACAGACCTTTGATGAGGATGATGATATTCCAACAGTTGCAGATAAGAAGGAAGCAGAGGATCTGATGAATTCTGAGTCTGTTATGACTGATATGGATGGCTATCAGTATGACGAGGATCAGGAAGGCGATATTATGATCGACGAATCTGGTTATGCTGAGGAAGAAACAGAAGATCTGCTAGACTTCGGTGACGGCTACGGCAGTGACGAGTTATAATTCAGGAGGTAAGGCATATAATGGAATTTAATGTATTTGAATCAATAAAAATCGGACTTGCTTCACCTGATCAGATCAGAGAATGGTCATACGGCGAGGTTACCAAGCCAGAAACAATAAATTACCGTACACTTAAGCCTGAAACAGACGGTTTGTTCTGTGAAAAGATTTTCGGACCACAGAAGGACTGGGAGTGTCACTGTGGCAAATATAAAAGAATTCGCTACAAGGGCAAGGTGTGTGAACGCTGTGGCGTTGAGGTAACACGCTCTAAGGTAAGAAGAGAGAGAATGGGACACATCGAGCTTGCTGCTCCTGTTTCTCACATCTGGTACTTTAAGGGTATTCCTTCAAGAATCGGCTTAATGCTTGACATTTCACCAAGATTACTAGAAAAGGTGCTTTACTTTGCGTCTTATATAGTAACTAACCCAGGTGAGGGTACAGGTCTTGTAAAGCAGCAGATTCTTTCTGACAGCGAATACAGAGAAATGCGTGAAAAATATGAGGACGATTTTGAGGCAAGCATGGGTGCAGAGGCTATTCAGCAGCTGCTTGCAGAAATCGACCTTGAGGCACTTTCTGCCGAGCTTAAAGAAGAGCTTGAAACAGCAAGTGGCCAGAAAAAGGTAAGACTTGTAAAGAGAATAGAGGTTGTTGAGGCATTCAGACTTTCAGGCAACCGTCCTGAATGGATGATTATGGATGTTGTACCAGTAATTCCACCAGATATCCGTCCTATGGTACAGCTGGACGGTGGTAGATTTGCAACATCTGACCTTAACGATTTATATCGTAGAGTTATTAACAGAAATAACCGTCTTAGAAAGCTTCTTGAA
>JAXJDU010000178.1:0-6025 GCA_036301785.1 Acutalibacteraceae bacterium
AAGGGTGTGTTTATTTCTGAAGCTTATTCTCAGAAATTCAAGCTGTCTGAAGGTGATACTGTTATCCTGAAGGAAGATTTCGGCACAAAGGAATACAGCTTTAAAATAGAGGGAGTTTACAACAACCCAACCACACTTGCTGTTTATATGGATAGGGAATTTTTCAACAAGACCTTTGACAACGAGAAGGATTACTTCAACGGTTATCTGTCAGATGAAAAGCTTGAAGATATTGATGAAATGATGATTGCTACAATTATCACAGAAGACGATATGAATAAGATGTCTCGTCAGCTGAACAATTCTCTGGGCTCAATTTTTGATATGTTCTATGTATTCGGCTTAGTGATGTTTATGCTTATAATTTATCTGCTTTCAAAAATTGTTATCGAAAAGAATACTCAGTCTATTTCAATGACTAAAATTCTTGGATATAGCAACAGCGAAATAAATAGCCTGTATGTTATTTCAACAAGCATTGTGGTTGTATTGTCATTCTTGCTGACACTGCCATTAGTAAACTTTATTATGAAGTATATCTGCGAAATTGCTTTTTCAGGATTTTCAGGCTGGATACCTTATGATATGCCGGTGTCTGTATTTGTAACAATTATAATATCAGGAATTATCGCCTATTCGATAATTGCGTTTATGCAGTTCAGGCGTGTAAATAAAATTCCGATGAATACAGCACTTAAGAATGTAGAATAAGATTATATTAGCCAGAGCTGTAGGTATATTTTTAAGTTTTAAAGAGGTGTTTCCTTTTGGAGATACCTCTTTTTTGTGCAATAAATTTGAAAATCTGATATCTTGCTGGAGCACAACAGTAAGTTCATTCTAAAACACACCATAATAACACTGTGCTTCAAAAGCTGTGTGATAATGCACAGAAAACAGCAAAACAGCGTCAAATGCTTACCTGAGGTGTAAAAGAATATGGTATAATATATATATAATGGTATATATTGCCGTTATATCAATAAACAAAGGAGGGGGATAAAAAATGTTCAGGAGAGTTTTAGCAATTCTTGTAGCGTTTGTAATGACTTATAGCTGTGCAACAGTTGCCTTTGCCACAGGTGACGATCTTGAGCTTTTGCCAGCAGACGGCTATAAAAAGGGCGATGTCGATATGGATAGCAAAATTGACATCAAAGATGTTATATTGGTACTGAAGCATACAGTAGGTGTTATATCGCTTACTGATGAGAAGTGTTTACTTGCTGATATGGATAAAAATGGCGAAGCAGATGTTAAAGACGCAATATACATTCAGAGAGCAATCGTAAATGCGACTACTCCTGTTAAGCCTACAAATCCACCGAATGAATATGTAGACGATAACAAGCCTATCGAGCTTCCGTTTGTTCCGGCGATGTAAGGTTATTCAATTTGAGTTTACAAGGCTTTTCAGCTTTGGCTATCCCAAAGTAGCTTTAGTTTTGTAATAAAAAATATCAGAAAAGGAGGAATTATTATGAGAACAAAATTCAAAACACCAAAGAGAGTACTAAGCGTGTTTCTTTGCGTGCTTATTTTATTCTCTTGCGTACCAGTGTCGGTTGTATCAGCAAGTGCAGTTGATGAGTTAACAGTTGCCATTGATACAGGTGCAAATGTAACACTTACTGATACTGACGCAAACGGCTATTACGACATTGACACAGCAGATGAGCTTTACGCCTTTGCTTATGCAGTTAATGGTGGTAACACCTCTATTAACGCAGAGCTTACAGCAAATATTGTTGTAAACGAAGGCACAATGTCTGCCGAAACAGACAGCATAAGCGTAAGACATTGGACACCTATTGGTAACTACAGTAAACGATACACCGGCTCATTTAATGGTAACAGCTATACTGTTTCGGGTATTTACCTTAATAACGCTGAAACATATTGTGTAGGCTTGTTTGGTCTTCTTTACATGGGTGGTGCAGTTTAAAACACAGGTGTTATAAATGCTTACTTCAATGGTTATACTGTAGGTGGCGTGGTTTGTAAAAATATTGGCACAATCACAAACTGCTACAACACAGGTGATGTTAGTGGTATCGATTATACGGGTGGCGTGGTTGGTTATAACAATGGTACAATCACAAATTGTTACAACACAGGTAAAGTTAGTGGCTGCAATGATTTAGTAGGTGGCGTGGCTGGTTATAACAACTTAGGCACAATCACAAACTGCTACAACACAGGTGATGTTAGTGGCGTCAGTTATATAGGTGGCGTGGCTGGTTATGACGATGGCACAACCACAAATTGCTACAACACATGTGAAGTTAGTGGCAATTATTCTGTAGGTGGCGTGGCTGGTTCATTCTATGGCACAACCCAAAACTGCTACTACTTATCAGGCAGAGAAACAGACACCTCTGGTGGCACAACAGGAAAAACATATGATGCATTTGCTAATGGTGAGGTTGCATATCTTTTAGGAGAAGCTTTTGGTCAAGCTATCAATGAGGATGAATTCCCTGTTTTTGGTGGTGAAAAGGTTTATAAGATATTGAAATGTGACAACACTTATACATACAGCAATACAAACAAAAGCATTGTGCACGATTGGGATTCTTACGATGGTTACTGTACAAGCTGTTCTGTCAAATGTACTCACGATGAGTTAAAACCTGAATATACATGGTACGAACCTGATTACGATTACGGCGATTGCTATGTTGAAATGTGGCTTAACTGTGCAGAATGTAACTATTATGAATATCATTCAGACTATGCTTTAGTAGCTGAAGAAGTTGAGGCTACGGACTGTCAGCACAATGGCTATGAGATTTATGAGGCTACTTTTGAAATCAACGGCATAGAGTATATAACTACCAAAAAATTTGAAATTAAGAGTTATAATCATACAGGTGAGGTTGTAAACGGCTTTTGCCCTGCTTGCAACGGCTATGAGGTTCCAATCCTTAATAAAGACGATGTTTATGAAATCAGTAACGCTGGTCAGCTTTATTGGTTTGAAGAAATGGTAAATTCAACAAACAATTATGCCTGTGGTGTTCTTACCGATGATATTGTTGTAAATAAGGATATAACTGCCCAAAATCTTCGTCAGTGGGTACCAATTGGAGAAGATTCTTTGTGGCCTTATTGTGGTACATTTGACGGTCAGGGTTACACAATAAGTGGTCTTTATACTGATAATATTGATTATGCTGGCTTGTTTGGTGCAATAGGCTGGGGTGCTACAGTAACCAATCTTGGTGTAGTTAACAGCTACTTTGAGGGCAACATCTATACTGGTGCTGTTGTTGGCTATAACGACGATAGTAATGTTACTAACTGCTTTGCATATAATGCTAAGTTGGTTAATCGTGGTAATAGTACTGGTGATAGTGCTGTTGGTCCTGTTGTTGGTCACGGCTATGGTGAAATCAGCAACTGCTACTACACAGCTAACGAAGAAACCGATAGTTTCGACGGCACAACCTTTAAAACCGAAAATCAATTTAAATCTGGTGAGGTTGCGTACCTTCTGCAGGGTGGTATACCTGAGAAGGATATCTATGATGATGATTGGAATTATGTGAAAACAATCATTCCACAAGTATGGGGTCAGAATCTTGATAATGGTGAAGTAAAAAATGATTACCCTACAGCCAAGGGAGCAAAGGTTTACACTGCAATAAACTGTATAGGTGAGGCTTCATGCTACAGCAACACAGAGGGCAAAAATGCTGTTCATGTTACTTTAAAAAACGGCTTCTGTACAGATTGCGATGGCTATGAGCCAGCAATACTTAACGCAGACGGCTGTTACGAAATCGGTAACGCTGGACAGCTTTACTGGTTTGCAGAATATGTAAACGCAGGTAATATATCTGCAAACGCTATCCTTACAGCAAATATTGTTGTAAACGAAGGCACAATGAAGGCAGAAACCGAAAACGCAAGAGCGTGGACACCTATAGGTAACAGCAGTAAACTATATACAGGCACATTTAATGGTAACAACCACACTGTATCGGGACTTTACTTTAATAACACTGAAACAAATTTTGTGGGCTTGTTCGGTTGTCTTGACGCAAACGGTGCAGTTGAAAATACAGGTGTAATCAATTCTTACTTAAATGGTTATGAGTATGTAGGTGGCGTGGTTGGTTATAACAATGGCACAATCACAAACAGCTACAACACAGGTGATGTTAGTGGTTCCTATAATGTAGGTGGCGTAGTTGGTTATAACAATAATGGCACAACCACAAACTGCTACAACACAGGTAATGTTAGTGGAAGTGGTTTGTATGTAGGTGGCATGGCTGGTGATAATTATGGCACAATTACAAACTGCTATAACACAGGTAAGGCTAGTGGCAATGGTTTGTATGTAGGTGGCGTGGCTGGTAATAACTGTGGCACAATCACAAACAGCTACAACACAGGTGAAGTTAGTGGTAGTTATTTTATAGGTGGCGTGGCTGGTAATAACTGGGGTACAATCACAAACTGCTACTACCAGTCAAATAGCGAAACAGACAACCTTGAAGATACAACAGCAAAAACAGATAACCAGTTTGCAAGTGGGGAGGTTGCTTATCTGCTACAGGGCAAGCAGACAGAGCAAATCTGGGGTCAGGATATCGACAACGGCAAGACTGTTCAGGAATTCCCTACCTTTACAGGTGCAAAGGTTTATCAGGTTAAAAACTGTAAGGACGAAACTGTTTACAGCAACACAGACAAAAACCTTGACCATAAATACGAAAATGGTAGCTGTACAAGCTGTGGAGCTAAGGAATCAGAGAAAGGTGTTTCAGTAGTTGGTGATATTAATTTAACACTTGAAGAAACTGACGAAAACATCTACACAGGTATTATCGAGCTACAGGCTGGTACATACAAATTCAATGTTGATGACAATGGCACAAAACTAGGTATGAACTATACCTATACAGACACAGCAACTATCGACTATTCAGCAGGCTTCAAGGCACAAACAACCTTTAAAGCAACAGGTGGCAGATACACCTTTACCTATAATGCTTCAAAAAAGCTTTTGAAAATTAAGTTTAAGAGCTTTGATGATATAGTTGAGCTATTCGGTGATATCAATGTAGAGCTTGTAAGAAACTCTGCTGACAGCACAGCATTTACAGGATCAGCAAGAATAGATACTGGTTCATACAAGTTTAAAATTAACGACCAGGGTACAATAATGGGCTTTGGCTACTCATTTGATGATGTTGTATATAATGTAGCGTATAATTCTGCTTGGTCAGGTGCTACAACCTTTAACGCAACAGGTGGTATTTACTCAGTTGTATACGACACAAAAACAAATAAGCTTACATTCAAGCACGCACCAAAGGGCTTAGGCGATGTAAGAGTATTCGGTGACTTCAACCTGCCTCTTGCAAATCAGGGCGAAAATATTTACTCTGCAACAAAAACACTTGAGGTTGGTACATACCAGTTCAGAGTTGACTCACTAGGCACAACAGTATGTAACGGTTCTGAATTTACAAACAATATGAATGGTGTAGAGTACAAATCAGAGTGGAAGGGTGCTACAACCTTTAAGGTAACAGCAAAGCAGAAGTTTACATTCATTTTCGATGCTAACACAAATAAGATTAAGATTCTCAACTCACCAATCGACACATCAAAGGTGTTGGTAGCGTTTGAAAACTCAAATCTTGAGCTTAAGAGCACAGACGGTGTAAACTACACAGCTACAACAACTCTGGACGCTGGCACATACACATTCAGAATGGACGAGTTTGGTGTAACACTTGGCTATGGTGGTACATACACAGATACAATCCCTGGTGCTAAGTACAGCTCAAGCTATGCATCAGCTACAACCTTTACAGCAACTGGTGGTAACTATAAATTCTCTTACAATGTAAAAACAGATGTGCTGAAGGTTACTAAGGCGTAAGCTTTGATTTTTAATTTTAAATGCTATTATTCAGTTTTAGAATCATAGTGTTTAAAAAATCTGTAAAAATCTAAAAAATAACAGAAAATAGCGAAAGGCTTCACTCTTACCAAAGGGTAGGGG
>JAXJDU010000179.1:0-3256 GCA_036301785.1 Acutalibacteraceae bacterium
GATAAACCTTTGCACCTGTAAAAGTAGGGAATTTCTGAACAGCTTCGCCATTGTTAATATCCTGACCCCAGATTTGCTCTGTTTGATCACCCTGTAGCAGGTAAGCAACCTCACCGCTTGCAAACTGGTCAGCTGTTTTTGCTGCTGTTGCGTCAAAGCTGTCTGTTTCACTGTCTGCAAGGTAGAAGCAGTTTATGATTCTGCTGTTTTCTCTGCTATAACTACTAGTCACACCACCTACATAATAATCTCCAACGACTTCACCTGTGTTGTAGCAGTTTGTGATTCTGCCCCAGTTATCACCAACCACGCCACCTACAAATTCATCTCCACTAACCTTACCTGTGTTATAGCAGTTTGTGATTGTGTTCCAGTTCTCACCAACCACACCACCACAATCTTCGTTTCCGCTAACTTCACCTGTGTTGTAGCTGTTTTTGATTGTGCCAGTGTTATAATAAACCACACCACCTGCACTACTTATTCTACTGTTGCAATTAACCTTACCTGTATTGTAGCAGTTTGTGATTGTGCCCGAGTTATCAGCAACTACGCCACCACAATTTTCGTTTCCACTAACTTCACCTGTGTTGTAGCAGTTTCTGACTGTGCCATCGTTAATACCAACCACACCACCTACCGAAGAATCACCATTGAAGTAAGAATTTATAACACCAGTATTTTCAATTACACTATTTCTGTCAGTATAACCGAACAAGCCTACATAAGAGATTTTAGCGTTATTAAAATAAATACCCGAAACAGTATGGTTGTTACCGTTAAAGGTACCTGCATATAGTTTATCGTAGTTACCGATAGGTGTCCAATGTCTTACGCTTATGCTGTCAGTTTCGGCAGACATTGTGCCTTCGTTTACAACAATGTTCGCTGTAAGAACAGCGTTTGCAGATGTATTACCTGAATTTACAAATTCAGCAAACCAGTAAATTTGACCTGCGTTTGAAATTTCGTAAACGGTGTCATTTTTGCCGTCACCTGTTATATCGTGCTTATCTGTTGTAAGTGTTGCAGGCTCATAAGCTTCACATTCAGTACAAAAACCGTTTGTGTATTTATGTTCAAAGATTATTTTATTACAAATAGTGCAAGTGCCGTTTACTTCATTATGTTCACAAGCCTTGCTACAAACTGTACACTTGCCATCTTCCCAGCTATGACTGCAAGCCTTGCTACAAACTGTACATTTGCCATCTTCCCAGCTATGACTGCAAGCTTTATTGCATATTGTACATTTGCCATTTTCGTAGTTATGCTTACAAGCTACGCCACATATTGTACAGGTGCTGTTTTGCCAGCTGTGACTACAAGCTTTTTTACATATAGTACATATGCCATTGCTCCAGCTATGACTACAAGCCTTTTTACAAACAGAACAGCTACCATTTGTATATTTATGAGCAGGCTTTGTGCTGGTTGCTGATGTATTTGTGTATACCATTGTTGCATTATCAGCACAGGAAGTATATCCATAGTAAACCTTGTTACCACCTACAACAGGGTTACTGTCAGTGCCAATTTTCTGACCCCAGCCAGAGCCAAGCTTGTATGCGATTTCACCACTCTTAAGCTGTGTGTCAGTAACAGACTTTGCATTGTCGTCACCAAATGTGTCGAAATCAGACATTTCGATGTTAGAATAAGACATACCTGAGGTATTTGACACAGCAGGAAGAGAATTTGCAGAGCGATAGTAATTATTTTTCATAACTGTATCCACTCGATTCGCTCCATTGCTGCTGGTTTGCAGGTATCTGCCAGCTAGCTGACCTGCAAAGGTAGTGTTTACTACAGTAATAGTACCAACGCTCAGGCAGTTATTCATAAAGTAATTTGCACCACGGTTGTAGCCCAGTATACCACCTACCTGAATATTGTCTTTATATTCTGTGGTTATAGATCCAGCAAACAGACATTTTTCAGTTTTCACTACACTTGTGTAGGCAATATATCCAACAATACCACCAGTACAATCGCAGTATTGATTGCCAAGATTCATCTTGCCACTGTATGTGCAACGCTCAATGATAACATAATTCCATGGGCTGGAAGATTTACCTACGGCATTACCTACAATACCACCTGTTGCACCCTTTGTATAATTATCGTCCATAGTAAAGTTTACTTTAGAATTTACATTTGTGATATAGCAGTATGCATTTACAGCCTTTGCCATACCAACAACACCTATATTACCACCGTTATATACACAGGCTGTGGTTGCCTGACCACTGATGGTAAAGTTTTTGACTGTAGCATCCTGAATCATACTAAAGAAGCCGTTACTACCTGGAATTCTGATTGTCTGCTTGTAGTTTTTAATAGTATAGCCCTGACCGTCAAATGTACCGGTAAAAGGTCTTCTTTCTGAACCGATAGAGGTCCACTCTTTGTTTGCAAGGTCGATATCAGCTGTCAGCTTTGCATTTGCTGAGCTGTCACTTGCATTAACATAGGTTGCAAAGTTAAAAAGGTCATTAGCATTAGCAATGTAGTATATACCATTAGATTTAATACCACACACGCTACATTTGCCATTTGTACCATACTTATGGTCACTTGTTAATGCATCAGCCTCGTTGTTTGTATAGCTTTTAGCAGTGCCAAAGCAGTCCTTTACAGCATAAACACCACTGCCTGTAAGGCTTGGGTAAGCACTGCCTATAGTCTGCTTAAAGGTACCATTATTAACAGAATAATTCAGCTTATAGGCAATTTCGCCTGTGGTAAAGCGAGTATCAGAAACGCCACATTCGCCAAATTCTCTGCCAGCAGCGCTATGCTCAGACAAATTACCATAATCGGTGTAGCAGTTTTCGATAACACCAGGACGGTCACTGCCGTTTGAGTTATTTATATCTCCGTAGTTGTCACCAACAATACCACCTTTACGACCTGCATTGATGGTGTAATTATACTGGAAGCAATCACGGATAATACCTGCATAGTTACAGCCTGCAATACCACCTGCAACACCATGGGTTGTATTTACCGTTGTGTTGATATTACCTGTTGCAGTATAGCATTTTTCTATAAGTGAGTTGTCAAGCATCTGTCCAGCAACAGTGCCAACACGGCTGTCTTTACCAGCACCAGTGTACTTGAAATTGTACATACCAAGATTCTTGACTGTACCGGATAAAGTTCCGAACAAGCCGAAGCTTTTATCCTCCGTAGAAGAGCCTTTTACTGTCAGGTTTGAAATAACATATCCCTGACCATCAAAGGTACCTGTGTA
>JAXJDU010000180.1:0-4137 GCA_036301785.1 Acutalibacteraceae bacterium
TACACAGCCATATCAGACGGAACATACAGCCGAGAAAAACGGCTGTATGTTCCGTCTGATATGGCTGTGTATGGTGCTGGCTGTGTCTGTTGTACTGGGTATGTTCCTGTGGAATGGTGCAAGCGACCTGTTGGGCATTAACAGACCAGAAGAGGGTGATACAATCGTTATCGAGGTGCCAGAAAATGCAACCTTCGACCAGATTGTTACTATCCTGCTTGATAATCAGCTTATCAAAGAAGAGGATTTCTTCAGGCTGTATGCTACATTTACAAACTCTACAGATGGCTTTGAGTCTGGTATAAAAACAATGCGTCCTAATATGGACTACGAGCAGATTCTTAATACATTGCAGTCAGGTCCTTCAAGAACAGAAACTGTTACAGTTCAGTTTAAAGAGGGTATGACAGTAAGACAGATTGCAGAGGCTCTTGAGGGTAAAAAGGTTTGTAAGGCTGATAAGTTTATGGATCTGTGTAACTCTAACGAGTTTGACGAGGATTATCACTTCCTTGCTGAGGTGCCAATAGAAGCAAACTGTGCATACAAGCTGGAGGGTTATCTGTTCCCTGATACTTACGAATTCTTCATTGGCGAAGACGCAGAGGAGTCTATAAGAAGATTCCTTGACAACTTCGAGTATAAAATATGTACCTCAACAAGAACAGTTTCTGGCTATACAGACGCAGTCAGCATAGAAACTGTTATCAAGGATAGAGGTATGACACTTAACGAGGTTGTAAAAATGGGCTCTCTTGTACAAGCAGAGGCTGCTAACATAAACGATATGTATGTTGTATCATCTGTATTCTATAACAGACTTGATACCTTAGATAACGACGGTGTATCACCATATGGTGACTACGACCTGGACAAGCTTAAGTCAGACGCAACACTGTATTATCCTTACAGTGCACAGGAGGATATTCCTGCAGAGATAGTTGCTACATTCAAGAGTAACTATAATACCTATAATATTTCTGGCTTGCCACCAGGAGCAATCTGTAACCCTGGATTAGATGCGATTGATGCTGCTATATATCCTGACAATACAGATTATTATTACTTCTGTCATAAGGCACCAACAGCTACCGACGGTGCTACACCTTACTATGCTTCTACATTCTATGAGCATGAGATTAATATGGTAGAGGCTGGTCTGGCATAATATATGCCTGAACGCTGTAGCTTATAAACGGCTTTAAACGGCTTTCCATTCTGGAAAGCCGTTTTTGAATATAAAGAATAACAACAATTTACGAAAGGTTTGATATATATATGAGTAAGTTCAGATATGGACATCCCACAGAGGTGCTTGCACCCTGTGGAGAAGAAGAAAGCCTTGACGCTGCACTGAAATTTGGTGCAGACGCTGTGTACCTTGCCGGCAAGGAATTTGGTATGCGTACTGCTTCTAAAAATTTTGATTACGACCAGATTAAAAACGCGGTGGAAAAAGCACACGCTGTAGGCTCTAAGCTGTATGTTACCTGCAACACAGTGCCTTGCAACAGCGAGGTTGCCCGTTTGCCACAGCATTTTGAAATGCTCAGCTCGGCAGGTGTAGACGCAGTTATAGTTGCAGATATAGGTGTAATGGAGCTTGCCAAAAAATATGCACCCAATACAGATATTCATATGTCTACACAAACTGGCATTATGAATTATCATACAGCAAATGTACTGTATAATATGGGAGCTTCAAGAGTGGTGCTGGCAAGAGAGCTTAGCTTTGAGGATATAGCAGAAATCCGTGCAAAGGTACCAAAGGATTTGGAGATTGAGTGCTTTGTACAGGGTGCTATGTGTGTATCCTTTAGTGGCAGATGCTTAATATCTGCATATATGACAGGCAGAGATGCCAACCGTGGCGACTGTGCACAGCCTTGCAGATGGAAATATCATTTGTTCGAGCAGAACAGAGAGGGTCAGTATTTCCCTGTGGAAGAGGATAAGGACGGAACATTTCTGTATAATTCAAAGGATATGTGTATGATAGACTATATCCCTGAGCTTATCAGAAGTGGAATTACCAGCCTTAAAATAGAGGGCAGAGCTAAGTCTGCATATTATACAGCTGTTACAACCTATGCGTACCGTAACGCTGTAGATGAATATTACAGGCAGGGTGAAAATTACAGCCTGCCACAATGGATAAAGGAGGAGCTTAATAAGATAAGTCACAGAGAATACAGCACAGGCTTTTTCTTAGGTAATGAGCCTGGTCAGACTACAGAGCATGGTGGCTATATAAGAGAGTATGATGTTGTGGCGATGTGCGATGATTATAAAGACGGCACAGCATACCTTACACAGAAGAATAAATTTTTAGTCGGTGATGTGCTTGATGTACTGCCTCCGGTGGGTGAATCGTTTACTGTAAAGGTAGAGCAGATATATAACCACCGTGGCGAAAGCGTAGAGTCAGCACCACATCCTATGGAAAAGCTGACTGTTCCATGTGACAGAGTAATACCGGCAGGCTCGTTTATACGCAAACGAAAATAAGTATAAATAAAAACAGATTATAAGAAGCTATGGCTTGCTTTGATGATGGGTTAGCTATAGCATTGGCTAAAAAAGATACTATATTTCAGGAGTATCACAAAAGTGAAAAATAGGTGTACGGTTACCGCAAATTATGCAAATATATCTTCCTGTTTTTTGCAATTAATGTATTTATTGTTTTGAATTTATTTGTTATAATATATTGTAGATGAGGTAGTCACACTGATTGTGCGGGAAAATTTTGTGTGACAACTTGGCTCAAATCCTCAAAAGCAATCCAAAACAAATTTAAACTGTTTGACATTTAAAAGGAGAATGTTAAAATGACAAAGGCAATCACCAATAAAAGTAAAAAAGGTTTTACACTTGTTGAGTTAGTTGTTGTTGTTGCTATTCTGGCTATATTAGCAGCTATTGCTATTCCGGTTGTCAGCTCACTTATCAACACAGCAGCAAAGAACAGTGCTGCATCAAATGCACAAACAATCGAATTAGCAGTTAAGGAGTGTCAGGCATTCATCGCTACAAAGAATGACGAGGTTTATAATGGTTTAAGAGTAGATGGTATAGTTATACCTAACGCTGCAACTGCTTACAGAGCCATAAATATTACTCATGTGGCAAAGGTAAAAGCTATTGAAGAAGCTTTCAATGTAGTTGCGTATAACGGTCAGGATTATATTCCTTACTGGATTAAAGATACCGATCAGTGCGTGTTTGCGTATGCAACTGCTCCTGCTGGTGTTGGTGGTACAGTTACCGTAACTGACATTGATGGCAACACTCTTTCTAACGCAGTAGCTTTGTCTACAACTGTAGGTAATCCTACGGGGTTAAACACAATTATTTGTTCTTTGTAAAATATAGTAGTTATTGAATTGAATATTTGTTGAATAAAAAACCTATAGCCTGATTTATATTACAGGCTATAGGTGTTGTTATATTCGACAAAAATCGGGATTAAGGTTGAAAATTACTCTACATCAAGTGCAAGTTGTATAAATATGGCTTTCTAAATTTTAACAATTAATGTATTTATTATTTCAGAAATATGTGATATAATACTGATTGTAGTGAGGACATCACGCAGATTGTGCGGGAAAGGTTTGTGTGGTGTGTGGCTTATGCCCCTCAAGAATGAACTATATTATTTTATTTTTAAGGAGAATGTGAAAATGACAAAGGCAATCACAAAGAACAGTAAAAAAGGTTTTACACTTGTTGAGCTAGTAATCGTTATTGCTATCCTAGCTATCCTAGCTGCTATCGCAATTCCAGTTGTTAACTCAATCATCAACACAGCATCAAAGAACGGTGCTCTATCAAACGCTGAGACAATCGAGCTAGCAGTTAAAGAGTGTCAGGCTGACATCGCTGCTAAGAATGACGAAGTGTACGATGGCACAACAGCTAATACACTTGTTGCAAGCCGTAACCTTCCTTCAGCTGCAAATGATCACGCTAACATTCAGGTAATCGACGTTGCTTCTGCAAAAGCTATTGCTGAAGCTTTTGAAGTAGTTACATACAATGGTGATGACTATGCTCCATATTGGGATACAACAAATGACAATTGCGTATTCCTAGCTGTAACAGCTAACAATGTAACAGCTGGTGATAGTCTAGAAA
>JAXJDU010000181.1:0-4296 GCA_036301785.1 Acutalibacteraceae bacterium
ACCACCCACTGAAATAATTCAATGGGTAGTTCTCGGTTAATTTTTAGATTTTACCTTCTTTTTGAAGAATTTGTTTTACTTGTCCCTGTGAGATATTCAGAAAATCAGCAATCAACTCTATTGATGTTCCTTTGTTAAAATTATCAATAATAGTGTCTTTAATCAGCTCTTCTTTGCCTTCTTCTCTACCTTCTTCTCTAAGAATTTCGTCATATTCTTCTTGAGTAATCTCATAAGTGATCATATTTAGCACCTCACTTGAATTTTTTTCTAAAAATTCTTTTAAAATGTTTTGTTTAATTAAATTATCAATACACTTAACCATATCACCGTCTGTTTCGTGACAGTTTTTAAACTCTTTTATAGCAGTTATATACTGTTGTAAAGTAGAGTTTTTAGCTATTTTGAACTGTGAAGAGTTAATATCAATCAGCGTTACAGTAAGCTCAAGAGAAGGAGTGTGCTGTTTTGTTACATACAAATCGCTAAGTCTCAGTGTTTGTTTCCAATCATTAAGTGGTTTGCTTCCGTTGTACAGAACAAAAAACTCTGGGTTAGGAATTTCAACTCTTTTACTTCGATACAAAGATTTTTTATCTAACACCTTCTCATACTCTCTTGCTATATACATTAACAATCGAAGAGGAAGATTTTTACTGTATGTACTTTGCTGTTCAACAAGAACAATAAGCTTATTATCTATAAGTAAGCCAAGGTCGTTCAGTTGCTTTACATACAATTCATCGGTAAGTGTCACGATTTCTACTGGAGCATCACTATTGATTTTAGTATCCGAAATTTGATTATAAAGGTCAATAGCATCAGCAGGATTGCTAAAGACACTTCTAAATATAGTGTCTTTGTATTTCCTCTGTTCATTATTCATTTTTTCTTTTCTCCTTTATTATATCATATTTATTCAAAATATATAATGGGAATTTATATATTTTTCATTAATAGTTTAAACGCTTTTGCAGCATCATAGATTGTTTCGGGAACATTAGCCCATAAGATACCTAACGCTACCTTAAACATATCACCTTTTCTCAGTTTTCCTAGAGATTTTCCAACTTCATCTTTTGGGATAGAGGTAATTTGTTCGCATAGAGCAATACTTCTTTGTCCGTTTACAAATAACTCTACATGAGAACCCATATCATTTTTCTCCTGTGAAGTAAGGTAAACTACACTAATGAAATTAGCTTTTTCAGCGATACTATTTCTCGAAATAACTATTGCCGGTCTATCTCTGTTCACAAGATTTTTGCTTACACCTTCTTTGGGTGGGATATATACGATTTCTCCCTGATGATATACAGGTTGTTTTGTCATATAACTCCCCCTTATCTTGTAATAGTTGGGCATAACAAACCTTCAAAACCATTGTCAGCATAAATATACACAGGGCTTCTGTTGTTTTTTATTCCTAGCTTTATATGTTCGCTCTCAAGCTCTGCAAATTCATTAAGAAAGCTGGCATTAAGCGAAATTACCTCTCTGTACGCTGATTTATCTGATGTCATTGATACTAGCTCATCAATCTCTACTGAAGCAGACTTATAGCTGATTTTTACGATATCTGTTTCACCGAAATCAAGATTCAGTTTAGTATTTGAGGTAGAAACAAAAGGTATTATTCTTTTCATCGTTTCTAAGAATTCTCTATGGTTAATCTGGTGGTAATCCATTTTTGTAGAAAGCAGTGTTTCGCCATTTAGCTTTACAGAATTAGTATAGTTACATATTGCAGTAAATAATGAGGAGCTAATTTTCATTTTATCTATACCAGAATAAAATGAAAAAACGATCTCTTCATCTTCATTTTCCTCTATTGCGTTCTGGATTAAAGGCATTAATTTTATCATTACAAAAGAATGAATTGAAAAATCTTCTTTACAAGTAGTGCTACAATCAATTAACTGACTGGCATATTTAAAGGAATCACTTGTTGCAATTCTTACTTTGTTTCCATTAGCACTAAACATAAAATTATTCAAAGGCTCTGAAGTGTTCTTCTTAGGCAATGCAAATATAGTGCGTTTTAAGGCATATAGCAAGTATTTAGCAGATATATGCAGTTCATTACTTATTGCCTGTGTTGGTAAAGCTTTTTTATTGTATTCTTCCGACACCAAAGGAAAGCTTGTTTTGGATCTTCCCTCTTTAAATACAACAGTAGTTTCATTGATGTTTATTGATACCTGTGTATCTGCTTGAGAAGATAACAGTCTTTTTATCATCTCTGGAGATAAGGTTAGTGACAGATTTTCTTTATTGCCTGTAATGAAATAATCACAAGAAATACCTAAAGATAAACCTTCTCTAAAGTCTATAGAGAAAAGTTCTTCATCTAAATGTGCTGCAAAGGATGATGAAGCACATTTAAGAGCAGTTGATAAAAGCTTGTTTATTGATAGATTATATTTTTCCATTATGTTTTCCTCCTGTAATAAAAAATTACTGCCCCTATTAAGTCGAAGCAGTAATTTTATTTCTTTTCTTATATAGCAAATAGTCATCTAACCCTTTGTATTGTGGATTCCAAGTCAGGTCTTTAGTGACTTTATTTGCATCTTTAATTTTTTTAGTTAATTTTTCTTTGGCTTCCTGAACATTAGGGTTTTCAAGATAGTCCATATCAAAAGCAGTGTAAACCTTTGTGTAAGGTAATTTATGCAATGCTTCAGTTATGCCATCTTGATTATTAACTCCAGCAATAGCCAAAAAGGAACAGTCATTTAATGATTGTGATACCATAGCTTTTAAAGCTCCTTCGGTTATGATTATGGTATCTGTTTTTTTATTACTAGGTAAGTAACAAGGAAGTGATTTAGCCCCTGTTCCTCTATTTTTGTCCTTTGATGATACCCAAAAATATCTATTATCTTGAGGATTATCAAGTCTTATTTGTAAGCCACTTATTTTCCCATCTAAGTCATAATAAGGAATTAAAATTCCTTTATAATACTTGTTAAACACAAGCTCCCATTGAAGTGATGTATCGTTGTAATAAAAACCAGGAACTCCTTCAAAATCAGAGATTCCAGTTTCTTCCGATATTCTCCTTAGAATGGTACTTGTCATTATAACCGGAACACTTTTTAGCAGATATTTTTGAATATCTGTTTCTGTCATTCCACGCTCTAATAAATTAAGTTTATGAGCCTTTGACAGAGAACAGATTTTTAATAGTGAACGGTACACTATATTGCATTTATCTACATTATAAATACTTTCAATAGCGGTTTCTTTTTTTATTTTTTCTCTATTAGCTTTTATAGTATTGTTTCTACTTGCCATCTTTCTTTCATCATATCCTCCGAGTGTCTGAACAAGGTCGTTACGAGCTTGCTTTCGATTTTCGTCAGACTTTGGATTACCTATATAATTAGGATTTCCTACAACTTCAATCTGATAATAAGAATATAAATCAAACATACCACCTTTATGGTCGCACGAGAAACATTTGAATGTTTGCTTGTGGTAATTGATGTTTAATTTAGGGTGTTTCTTACCAGTTAAAGTTTTGCAGAAAGGACAAATGTAATCAGAAGATGTTCCTCGGTTTTTATACAATGAGAGATGTAGTTCCCTCACTACATCCTCCATTGTTACACTTATAGAAGCCATTACTGAACCTCATCTAAAGTCGCAGACATATCATCAGCAATATGAGTAAGCATTGCAATAGGGCATTTTTGAAGGGCAGCAGAATATTCCCTATCTCCACCCTTTACAGAAGTATCATAGGCTCCCATGTGCCATCTTATTGAGGTCGCTTCTTCTAAAGTTAATAATAAAAATTTCTGAAGCATAAATATGCTTGTTTCAGCATGACCTAATAAGATTTTTGATTTCTCATTAGTATAAGCATAATAAGGAACTTTTTCCCATTCGCCTTTTTCGTTTTTAGAATTTCTGAAAGAAATTTCATATTTACCGATCTTTGAAATATCGTGAAAAAGAGCGATAATAGTTATACTTTCAATAGTAGCAGCATCTAGCTCTTGACCTGAGTTCATTTTCCACTGAACCAGGTGACAAAGATTATCGTACACCTTTAGTGAATGCTCGCAAAGTCCACCCTCAAAATGAGAATGATACTTTGTAGAAGCAGGAGCAGTAAAGAAATCTGTCTTTTCTAGCCATTTAAGGAGATTTTCAATTCCTTTTCTTTTTATGTTTTTATTGGCTAGTGCTAAAAAGGTTTCCTTGTTTTTCATAACTGTATTTGTATCCATTATTTTCTCTCCTTATATTATATTTTGTTGTTCATACGAAGAAGCATATAAGCTC
>JAXJDU010000182.1:0-22635 GCA_036301785.1 Acutalibacteraceae bacterium
GTGTTACCCCTCGACCCCAAAAGCCTTTAAAAAGGCTTTACCCAAACTTTAAGTTTGGGTTTGTGCATACCTCGACAAATTACAATTTTCCCAAAACAAAAGCGAGAGATGTATCACAAACATTCTCTCGCTTTTTCGTCGTGCTGAAGTATCATAGCCTCTGCTTTTTTCAAAACTCTCAGGTCGTTTTCGTATCGGCACATTTTTTGTGCGTCTGCAAAAGAAACCCATGTATAAAGGTCTATCTCTGACCTTTGAATTTTAACATTTGAGGTTTTCGATTCTGCCAAAAAGAAAACAACTCTCTTTTTTATTTTCCCAAACGGAACATAATCACTTATCTGACGGTAATTATCATAGAAATTAACAGATAAACCAGTTTCCTCTTTTATCTCTCGGGTAGCAGTCTGGTGTTCATTCTCACCCTTTTCTATGTGTCCCTTCGGGAAGCTCCAATATCTGCCGTTATGGTTTTTCACAAGCAACACCTTTATACCATCGCTAAAACGATGAAAAACTATTGCACCACAGGATTTTTCATAAAGGCAGGTCATTTTATTGTAGCGTACATTTCTTACCTCACCTAAAAGCTCTTTTATTTCTGGCTCGTAAAATATCTGTCCACTTGGAGCTGCAATAAATTTTATATTATTGTTAAGCTGAGTAGTAGCGATTACCGTACAATGAACAACATCGGGCAATGGTACTCGTGAAAACACAACAATACTTGTGCGTCGGTACTTTTTGTTTGCACATTTGCTTATATAACCAGTATAAACGCCCTTTTTAGAAATTTTACCAAGTATCGATACATCTATAAATGCTCCCAGCACAGCAATCACCACCCTTCTTAATTTTATTTTTTATTAAAACATTGCGTCTGTTTTTGCTGTTTTTGCTGCTGTGTTTGCAGACATTATACCATTAAGATACACAACATCTGTAATTTCATTTTCTTCAAGATAAGCCTTGATATTGCGTTCAAAGTTATCTATATCTATTAAATGCACTTCGTTATAATTCGCAGTAAGAAATGGTGCCACACCATAGCCAAGCTTGTCTGCTACAACTGCAATTTTACCGTTTTCTACCTCACTGTTTTCAAGCACTGTATAGGCACAGTCGGCTGTGTTGTATATATCAGCAGGTGTGTTGTCTGCACTGAAATCGTAATTATAATAGCTTAGCTCTGCCATTTCGTCACTTGCCTTAGGCATAGCCTGTACACTTACGCTTTCTGGCAGGCTGTAGTATGTTACAGTATCAGGATTATCTAAAAGCATTGGGTTGCCGTTTTTGGTTTCTTTAGAAACAGTAGCTGTTATATGTGAACCAAACACATTTTCAGAAACCGTTACAGCCTCAAAGCTGTTTATATCCTTTGCTGTAATACCCAATGAGCCTGCTAAGGCTGTATATGTGTAATACGCACCAAGCTGTGTAATGCTTTTATCTGTATTGTAATAAAGCTTTTCGTTTCTCTTTTCTCCCAGAGCATTATACACATCTACTGGTGTAACCTCCTGTGAAAGGTTAGAGAAAACAGTCGATATATTCTCCCACTGATTGTTAGAAACAGTTTTGCTCAGTCGCTCTGGCAATGCTATTTCTACAGCAGATGGAACAACTGCGTTATACACATTGTACTGTGCACCTAAAAGTGTTTTGTAGTTGCTAACGCTTTCAGCATACGCCTTTGCGTCGGTAACATTACCCTTAAACACCTCATAGCCCATATTCTGCCATATATATACAGCACCATCTAAATAGCCGTCTGACTTATCATCTGTGCTTATTCGTGGCAGCTCCTTCATGGCAAGTGCGTGTGTTGTATTCTGCTGTGGCTGTGTAGCCACTGTAGGCTCTGTTGCTCCCTGATAATTATTCATAGCATTCTGGCCACGCTGTACCAGATATGCCACAGCAAAGCCTGCTGCTGATATCAAAGCTACTGCAATAACACCTGCCAACACCTTGCCAAATATATTTTTACGCTTTTTCTGCTGATTTTTTACCTTTTTCGATTTTGAAGAAACCTCTTTTTTTGCCATAAAATCATATTTCCTTTCAATCTTTTGAGAAAATACCACACTAATTATAATATAAAACAGCTGTAATATCAAGGTTTACAACGCTGTTTAAACAGTAATTTATAAAATTATTTATAGTAATATCAAATCAACTATACCGAAGAATATATACCATATTCATTTACAAAAAAACAATAAGTGTTATAATAAAAATAATTCAGAAGAAATGAGGGTATAAAGTATGAGTTTATTTACAAAAAAATCAATAGATATTACTTCTGCTGAAAAATTCTGGCAGTGGTTTTCTGAAAACGAAGAATGGATAAAGGCTAACATCAAGACAAATGGAATGGATGTTATCTGGACGATTGATTAAAAAATAAAGCCTGTTTTCCCATATTTTAAAAAGGAATTAGAATTTCAGCTAGGCTATAACAATGGTGTAGGAGAGTTTTTCTTCTTCCATTTTAATGATAAGCAACTAAAAAAAGACGCAGAAGCTTTTAAAGACTTACTTCCAGAAAGCTTATCAAAAACCTGGACAGTTATATTAGAGGCTTGATTTTCTAAAAAACTTAAATTTACGATACTACATCAATCCTAAGGCTCCTTTTACGGGAGCCTTTATAATTTATCCCCCTTAACCATTGAAATCATAATGTGTTTTTACCTAAATCAGTCTAATTTTAGTCAAAATATTCATTTTATTTGTCTAAACGGTTGATTTTTACGCTTTAAAATGTTAAAATATTTATTATTTTAATCAAAGAGGTTATTATTATGACGATAGTTCATCTACTAGAAAGAAACGCCAGAGAATTCCCTAAGGATGTTGCTCTGGTAGAAATAAACCCTGAACAACCCGAAACCCGACGCATAACATGGAACGAATACGAGCTTGTAGAGCCTACACACCGTGTTCCACATTATCGCAGAGAAATCACTTGGGAGGTTTTCAACGAGAAGGCTAACCGCTGTGCGAATATGCTTATGCAAAACGGTATCGGCAAAGGCAAAAAGGTTGCTATTTTGCTTATGAACAGCCTTATGTGGCTGCCAATATATTTTGGTATATTAAAAACAGGTGCTTTAGCTGTGCCACTTAACTTCAGATATTCACCAGACGAAATAGAATATTGTCTGGAGCTTGCTGAGGCTGATGTGCTTATTTTTGGCCCTGAGTTTATCGGCAGAGTTGAGCAGATTGCAGACAAGGTATCTAAAAAATGCAATCTTATATACTATGGTGACGGTTGCCCTGCTTTTGCAGACCAGTACCGTGACTTAGTTTCTGAGCATTCAGGCAACTTCCCTGAATGTACACTGGAGGAGTCTGATGACGCTGCTATTTATTTCTCATCTGGTACAACAGGCTTCCCTAAGGCTATTTTACATAACCACGAAAGCCTGATACATTCCTGCAGAGTAGAGCAAAACCACCACAGTCAGACAAAGGACGACTGCTTCCTGTGCATACCACCACTTTATCACACAGGTGCTAAAATGCACTGGTTTGGTAGTTTGCTGACAGGCTCTAAGGCTGTTATCCTGAAGGGTGCACAGGCTAAAAATATACTTGAGGCTGCAAGCTCTGAGCAATGCTCTATTGTATGGTTGCTTGTACCTTGGGCACAGGATATTCTTAACGCTCTTGACAGAGGCGAGGTAAAGCTATCTGACTATGATTTATCTAAGTGGCGTTTAATGCACATTGGTGCACAGCCAGTACCACAAAGCCTTATCAAGCGTTGGCTGGAGTATTTCCCACATCATCAGTATGATACAAACTATGGCTTATCAGAGTCTATCGGCCCTGGTGCTGTACACCTTGGTGTTGAAAATGTACACAAGGTTGGTGCAATAGGTGTGCCTGGCTATGGCTGGGAAGTTAAGATTGTTGACCCTGACGGTGTTACAGTTGAGCAGGGTGATGTTGGTGAGCTTTGCCTGAAAGGCCCTGGTGTTATGACCTGCTATTATCGTGACGAAGAGGCTACAAAGGCTACTATAAAGGACGGCTGGCTATTCTCTGGCGATATGGCTATGCAGGACGAAGAGGGCTTTATATATCTTGTTGACCGTAAAAAGGATGTTATCATCACAGGTGGCGAAAATCTTTACCCTGTACAGATTGAAAACTTCCTTGCTGCACACAGCAAGATAAAGGATGTTGCTGTTATCGGTTTACCTGACGCTCGTTTAGGCGAGATTGCCACAGCTATTATAGAAGTTAAACCAGACATGACCTGTACAGAGGAAGAAATCAACGAATTCTGCCTTGAGCTACCTCGTTATAAGCGTCCACGACGCATTATATTTGCAGAGGTACCTCGAAACCCAACAGGTAAGATTGAAAAGCCAAAGCTGAGAAAGCTATACGGTGCTGAAGGTCTTGTTGATTCTCAGAATAAATCATAATAATTTATGGTGATAAACATGAGTGGTAATATTTACATTCAAAAGCTGAAAGACGCTTATGCTAAGCTTGACCTGACAAATGAGATAAATTATATTTTTGAAACAGCACATGGTATATCCGAAGAGGATAAAAAACTGCTGTCAGAGGAGTATCCCGATTTCCCTGAAAGCCTTATGGAAATTCTTGAAACTATCGACGGTACATACCACAGAAAATATGGTGACGAAAAAATCACACAATATTTTTTCGGCTCTGATGTAGATGACGGTGAATATCCATACTACTTATTTTCTGCAAAGGATATAATAAAACACAAGGATTCAGCCTCGAACTTTGAAGATTTATTCTATTACTTCTCAGAAGAGCCTGACGAAATATATGGCCCGTTTGTCGATGATAAAATACAAACAGACGCCAGTAAATTAAAGTGGCTTCGATTTTCTGATTGTGTGAACAATGGTGGCACCTCTTGTCTTTTCATTGACTTTACACCGTCAGAAAAAGGTACCAAGGGACAAATCGTAAGATATCTGCACGACCCTGATGCGTTAAAGGTTATTGCAGACAGCTTTGAAGAATTTCTCGAAATGCTGATTGCAAACAACTTTAAATTCATACATGATGATGATTTTGAATAACAGGAAAAGAAAAATATATTTCCCTTGATTTTCAAAACAAATCATAGCAAGGAGGGTTAAGTATGTTAAGATTACGACCATATAATTCAAACGACGCCGAGAAAATTTTATCATGGAGTAATGACGAAAGAGCTTTTTACAAGTGGACAGCCGGTGTATTAGGCGATTATCCATTAAGCAAAGAGCAGTTTAATACAGTTACAAATCTTATGGCATTTACTGCTATTGATGACAACGAGGTAGTAGGCTTCTTTACAATGAGAAGACCCACTGAATCTTTTGATGAATTGAGATTTGGTTTTGTAGTTGTAGATTCTGAAAAGCGTGGCAAAGGCTACGGAAAAGGAATGTTGCAGCTAGGATTTAAATACGCAAAGGAAATTTACGGAGCAAAGAAGGTTTCGCTAGGTGTTTTTGAAAACAACGAGCCTGCATATTACTGCTATAAAGCAGTTGGATTTAAGGATGTTGTTTTAGACAAGGTAGAAATGTACACCGTACTTGGCGAGGACTGGAAATGCTTAGAGCTGGAAATTCAGCTGTAAATTACATTTTGCGAATCTATATATAACACATAACAGAAGAAAGGATTAAGACAGAATATGAAAAAGCTTATGATTGGTAACCAGGCAGTTGCCACTGGTCTTTATGATGGTGGTCTTGGTGTAGTTTCAAGCTACCCTGGTACACCTTCAACTGAAATTACAGAATTTTTATCTAAATATGACGATATACACTCAGAATGGGCACCTAACGAAAAGGTTGCCTGTGAGGTTGCATTTGGTGCCAGCCTTGCTGGTGCTCGTTCAGCCTGTGCTATGAAGCATGTAGGACTTAATGTTGCTGCTGACCCAGTATTTACACTATCTTACACAGGTGTAAACGGTGGTATGGTAATCTGCGTTGCTGATGACCCTGCTATGCACTCATCACAGAACGAGCAGGATTCTCGTCACTATGCAATTGCTTCAAAAATTCCTATGCTGGAGCCAGCCGACTCACAGGAGGCTTATGATTTTGCTAAATCAGCATTTGAGCTGTCAGAAAAATACGACACACCTGTATTTTTAAGAATGTGCACTCGTATTGCTCATAGCCAGTCTATTGTAGAGCTTGGCGAAAAGACTCCTGCTGTTTTAAAGGATTACGAAAAGAATCCTCAGAAGTACATAATGATGCCTGGTAACGCTATTAAGCGTCACCCTGTTGTAGAGGCTCGTACTCAGGCTCTTACAGAGCTTGCTGAGGACTGCATGTATAATAAAGTAGAGATGAACTCAGACGAAATCGGTATTATTACCTCTGGCTGTTCATATCTTTATGTTAAAGAGGTACTTGGCGACAAGGCAAGTATCCTGAAGATTGGTATGCCTAACCCACTGCCAGTTAATATGATAAAAGACTTTGCTTCTAAGGTTAAAAAGCTTTATGTTATAGAGGAGCTTGACCCAATCATTGAAACTCATGTAAAGGCACTTGGCATTGAGGTTGTTGGTAAGGATGTATTCTCTATTCTTGGAGAATTCTCACAGCAGACAATCGCTGACGCTTTTGGTATAGAAACTAAATACAGCGTAAGTGCTGACTCTGTTATACCTAACCGTCCACCTATGATGTGTGCCGGATGTCCACACCGTGGTATGTTCTATACTCTTGCTAAAAACAAGGTTACTGTTCATGGTGATATCGGTTGCTACACACTTGGTGCAGTACCACCACTATCTGCTCTTGATACAACTCTGTGTATGGGTGCTTCTATCTCTGGCTTACATGGCTTTAACACAGCAAGAGGCGAAGAAACAGAGAAAAAGTCTGTTGCTGTTATCGGCGACTCAACCTTTATGCACTCTGGTATGACAAGCCTTGTAAATGTTGCATACAACGCAACAAACTCAACTGTTATTATTCTTGATAACTCAATTACAGGCATGACTGGTCACCAGCAGAATCCAACAACAGGCTTCAACATCAAGGGTGACCCAGCTGCTAAGGTTAATCTTGAGGCACTTTGTAAGGCTCTTGGTATTAACAGGGTAAGAGTTGTAGACCCTTATGATTTAAAGGCTTGCCAGACTGCAATCAAAGAAGAGCTTGCAGCAGAGGAGCCATCAGTTATTATTTCTCGCAGACCATGCGTACTGCTGAAGTCTGTTAAGCACGAAGCTCCACTTACAGTAGATGCTGACAAGTGTAAATCCTGTAAGCGTTGTATGGGTCTTGGTTGTCCTGCAATCAGCTTAAAAGACGGTAAGGCTAAAATCGACAACACACTATGCGTAGGCTGTGGCGTATGTAAGCAGCTTTGTGCATTTGACGCTATCGTTTAAGGAGGTTTCTGATATGAACACAAAAAGCATTATGATAGTTGGCGTAGGTGGACAGGGTAGTCTGCTTGCTTCAAAGCTTCTTGGTCGCTTGCTTATGGACGAGGGTTACGATGTAAAGGTTTCTGAGGTTCATGGTATGAGCCAGCGTGGTGGCTCTGTTGTTACCTATGTAAGATATGGCGAAAAGGTTTATTCTCCGATTATTACAGAGGGTGAAGCTGATATTATTATCGCATTCGAGAAGCTTGAGGCTGCCCGTTATGCTAAATATTTAAAGAAAGACGGTCTTGTTGTTGTTAACACACAGCAAATCGACCCAATGCCTGTTATTATTGGTGCAGCACAGTACCCAACAGAGGTGCTTGACGAGCTTACAGCCAAGGGTATGAAGGTAGAGGCATTAGACGCACTTACTCTTGCAGAGCAGGCTGGTTCATCAAAGGCTGTAAACATTGTACTTATGGGTAAAGCTGCAAAGCAGTTTGATATCCCTTACGAGCGTTGGATAAAGGCTATTGAGAACACTGTAGCAGAACGCTTTATAGAAATGAACAAAAAGGCTTTTGACCTTGGCTATAACTATTAATAAGTAAAAATCCGTATTACGGACAATCTATATATTAAGAAGGCGAATAAAATGCAGAATTACTTTCAAAAAGAAATAGAAACAATGCCTGTTGAAGAAATTAAAAAGCTTCAGTCAGAAAAGCTTGTAAAGCAGGTAAAGCATGTTTACGAAAATGTTGAATACTATCGTAACCTTATGGACGAAAAGGGTGTTACTCCTGACGACATCAAGGGCATAGAAGATTTACACAAGCTGCCATTTTTAACTAAGGCAGACCTGCGTGATGCTTATCCATACGGACTTCTGGCTACACCTTTAAGCGAGTGTGTGCGTATACATTCAACATCTGGTACAACAGGTAAGCGTGTTGTGGCATTCTATACTCAAAACGATATAGACCTATGGGAAGATTGCTGTGCAAGAGCTATTGTTGCTGCTGGTGGTACAAAAGAGGATGTATGTCAGGTAGCCTATGGCTATGGTTTGTTTACTGGTGGCTTTGGTCTTAACGGTGGCTCACAAAAGGTTGGCTGCCTTACACTTCCTATGTCATCTGGTAACACAGAGCGTCAGATTCAGTTTATGACAGACCTTAACGCTACAATCCTGTGCTGTACACCTTCTTATGCTGCATATATAGGTGAAACACTACAGGAGCAAGGCTATAAGCCAGAGGACATTCCACTGAAGGCTGGTATTTTCGGTGCTGAGCCTTGGACAGAGGAAATGCGTCGTAATATTGAGCAGACTCTGGGCATTAAGGCTTACGATATCTTTGGTCTTACAGAATCTTCTGGCCCTGGTGTTGCCTTTGAATGTTCTGAGCAAAGTGGTATGCACATCAACGAGGACCACTTCTTAGCAGAAATTATCGACCCTGAAACAGGTGAGGTACTGCCAGAGGGCACTAAGGGTGAGCTTGTATTCACTTCACTTGATAAAGAGGCGTTCCCACTACTTCGTTACCGTACCCGTGATATCTGCGTGCTTTCAAGAGAAAAATGTGCTTGTGGCCGTACACTTATCAAAATGGCTAAGCCTATGGGCAGAAGCGATGACATGATGATTATTCGTGGTGTTAATGTATTCCCAAGCCAGATTGAGGCTGTACTGCTTAACGAGGGCTATCAGCCTAACTATCAGATTATTGTTGACCGTAAGGGTAATACAGATACATTTGATGTAAATGTAGAAATGAATGTAGACCAGTTTACAGACACTGTTGCTGGTATTACAGCAAAGGAAAAGGCTCTTGCAAACGCTATGAAAACTATGCTTGGCATTAACCCTGCTGTACACCTGGTAGAGCCAAAATCTATTGTTCGTAGCGAGGGTAAGGCTGTAAGAGTTATCGACAAGCGTAAGCTACACGATTAAGAAAGGGGTATAATTATGTCATTAAAGCAATTAAATATTTTTGTTCAGAACAAAAAGGGTGCTTTGGTTGAAATTACAGAAACCTTGGCAGCACAAAATGTAAATATCCGTGCTTTATCAATTGCAGATACTGAAGAATTCGGTATTCTACGCCTTATTGTAAACGACAACGAAACAGCATCTGAAATTCTTGCAGACAAGGGATACCTTTTAAAGATTACTGAGGTTGTTGGCGTAAAAATCGGCGATGCACCTGGTAAGCTTTCAACAGCTCTTGAGGTTCTTGACAACGAGGATATAAATGTTGAATACCTTTACGCATTTATGGCTCGTACAGAAAAGCACGCCTATGTTGTACTAAGAGTAGCCGACAATGCTCTGGCAGAAGCAGCCCTTGAAAAAGCTGGCTATCATATGATTACAGACGCTGATATTAACAAGCTATAATTCAAAGCTGTAATGTAGAATATATTTAATTAAACTATAAAAGCACCCGGAAGCTTACTTGTGTAACCCTCGGGTGCTTTTGCTTTGCATTGATTTATATTTCCTGCTCTATTCGCTATCGCTTATTCACATTATAGTAAAATCCATTTTAAAAGGCTTTCTTACCGATTAAAGTAAGAAAGCCTTCTGTTATGCTGATTATTTAATTATGATAATTATTTATTACCCTGCTTTTTCTTCATCTGCATAAGCTTTTTCATGTTTGCAAGTCTTTTTAGCTCTATTGGGTCTTCTGTTTCAGCCTCTGCTGCTTCTATATCCTCAATAGCCTTTTCTACCTCTGCAAGTCTTTGTGCTTCTGCCTCTTTTTTAGCAGCCTCTTCTGCAGCCTTAGCCTCTGCCTCCAGCTCCTCTGGTGTATCTGGCTTGTAATCAAACTCAAAGATACTTACGCTCAGAGGTGGAATTACATAATGTACAGAGTATGGCTTGCCGTCTGCCTCTGATTTTTCTGCTACGAGAGTTTCCTTATAGTAGTTACCTGTACCACCGTACTTCAGGTCGTCACTGCAAAGTACAAGCTTATACTCACCCTTGCAAGGTACACCAATTCTAATATGCTCGTGTGGACAAGGTACAAAGTTACATACAACCAGAATATGCTTTTCACCAGGTGTAGATGGCTTACGAACAAAGCTGATTTCGCTGTTGCTCCAGTCGTTGCAGTTCATCCACTCAAAGCCGTCATATGTAAAGTCCTGCTCATACAGAGCTGGGTAGCTCTTATAAACATGTAGTAAATCCTTTACAAATGTCTGCATATTCTTATTGTTCTGTACAAAATCAACAAGATACCAGTCAAGCTCTTTATTTGCGTTCCACTCGTCATACTGTGCAAAATCCTGACCCATAAACAATAGCTTCTTACCTGGGTGACCAAACATAAAGCCGTATGCTGTTTTCAGGTTTGCAAACTTCTGCCAGTCATCACCAGGCATTTTGTTGATCATTGAGCACTTACCATATACAACCTCATCATGAGAAAGAACAAGAATGAACTTCTCTGATGTTGCGTATACCATACTGAATGTCAGCTCGTGGTGGTCGTGACATCTGTAGATAGGGTCTGTTGACATATATCTTAGGAAGTCGTTCATCCAACCCATGTTCCACTTGTAAGAGAAGCCTAAGCCACCCTTATTTACATCGTAAGTAACACCACCGAATGATGTTGACTCCTCTGCCATGATAGATGCACCAGAGCCACGCTTTTCTACGATTGAATTCAGGTGCTTCAAGAACTCAATAGCCTCAAGGTTCTCTTTACCACCAAACATATTTGGCAGCCACTCGCCGTCCTTCTTACCATAGTCAAGGTAAAGCATTGAAGCAACAGCGTCTACACGCAAGCCGTCAATGTGGAATTTCTCAATCCAGAACAACGCACTACCGATAAGGAAGTTACGAACCTCTGTTTTCTCATAGTTAAATATATATGTACCCCAGTCAGGATGTTCACCCTTACGAGCGTCTGGGTGCTCGAAGATTGGTGTGCCGTCAAACTTAGCAAGACCGTGTGCATCCTTAGGGAAGTGTGCAGGAACCCAGTCAAGAATAACGCTGATACCTCTGTTGTGCATATAGTCAACAAAGTACTGGAAGTCCTCAGGAGTACCAAAACGAGATGTAGGAGCATAATAGCCTGTTACCTGATAACCCCAAGAGCCGTCGAATGGATGCTCTGAAATACCCATAAGCTCAATGTGTGTATAGCCCATCTCTGTAACATAGTCTGCAAGCATTGGAGCAAGCTCACGATATGAAAGGAATTCATCTCTGTTTTCACCCTTTTTCTTCCATGAGCCTGGGTGTAGCTCGTAAATAGCCATTGGCTGAGCATCATGATTTGTATTCTTTCTTCTCTCCAGCCACTGCTCGTCTGACCACTCGAATTTATTCAGGTCAGCAACGATTGAAGCTGTTTCTGGACGCTTCTGCTGATGATTACCGAATGGGTCTGTCTTTGTAACTAATGTACCCCAGCAGGTTTTAATCTCATACTTATATAAATCGCCTTCGCCAACGCCTGGGATAAAGATTTCAAATATACCTACATTATGTGCCTTGTTCATCTGGTGCATTCTTCCGTCCCAGCCGTTGAAGTCACCAATAACACTTACTCTTGTTGCGTTAGGTGCCCAAACAGTAAACAGTGTACCTGTTACACCGTCAACAGTTTTAATGTGTGCACCAAAAATATCAGAAACACTGTATAGTGTACCTGTTCCAAACAGATATGCATCTACTGATGAGGTCTGAACAGGGAAACGATAAGGGTCTTCTACCTGAATAGGAGCTTTAGGTATTTTTACTGTTTTTGTTACCTCAATCTCTTTCTCGCTTTCTACACCGTCTTCGTCCTCTTCTGTAACCTTCTCAATCTCTACAACCTCTACATCTTCCATTTCACCTGTGTTAACCTCAAGATAATAAGGTGTTGTAGTGTCACAGCCCAGAAATGCTGTGAAAAGACCAGCCTCGTCTACCTTTTCAGCTGTAAATTTCTGACCGTTTCTTTTATCTACAACGGTTATCCCTGCTGCATGTGGATTGTATACTGTAACCACAAAACCACTGTCTGTAAGATGTGGACCAAGTACACCACCTGGGAAAGCTGAATCAGCATTAATTACTTTTGCAATATACTCAGAACTGAACAAATTTCTAATGTCTGCCATGTTATCCTCCTGTTTTTCTGCAATAAATCCTATATGCTAAAGCACTACAAACTGTATTGCATATATTCTGACATTTATATTATATAGTATATTTTTAGAATTTGCAACCTCATCAATAACTTTTTTGTTTATTTTGACAAGGATTTTTGCGACAATTTCTAAGGCAATTTCACAAAAAAGCACAAAATCCATTCTGTGATTTAATGTAAATTATATATACTATATGTTGCATTTAAGGTGACTACTGCATTATTTACCACTGATTTGTCAGTATTTTTCTTTATTTCTTAATTCAACTGTTAATTATATTTTTATCTCATAAAACTCATGTACTAATTGCACAAAAATTCTACTACTTCTTGTAAAAACTGCCTTAACTCAAACTCATTACGAGTTCTTTTTTCAAACACCGGCATATTCCACTCCAGATTTTGTATTACATTAACCACAAAGCACCCGTTTTCATCAAATTCAGGGTACCAGCCTAAATCAATAATATATCCGGTGTCATAAATTACCTGCAACAAATCTTCGTTCAAGCAATAAGCCTGTTCTTTTAACGGCTTGCTGAAATCAATATTGAATTCATTGTAAGCAATTTCTCCCGATTTAAAATCTATATCTTTAAGCATAAAGTCGTTTCTCATTTTTACATATTTCAAAGCTACATATTTTATTCCACAATATCAGCCAGACTAACAGGGCAAACCTTGCATAAATCGTCAAAGCTAAGCTCTATCTGAAAGCCCACCTTGCCGGCACTGCACAATATTTTATCAAAATCCTTTGCTGTGCAGTGTGCTGTGGTTACATACTGCTTTTTCATACCAACAGGAGAACAGCCACCGTGAACATAGCCGGCAACCTTAAGCAAATCCTTTTGTGGTATCATCTGTATTGCCTTTTCGCCAACAGCCTGTGCTGCCTTTTTAAGGCTTAGCTCTTTATTAACAGGCACCATAAAAACATAATAATCCTTAGACTTTGCCCCTACTGTTACAAGTGTTTTAAAAACGCAGTCTGGATTTTGCCCAAGCATCTGTGCAATTTCTATGCCCACTGTACAGCCTGTTTTGCTGTAATCATAATGGTTATACTCGATTTTAGCCTTATCAAGCACCCTCATAACATTTGTTTTAATTTCTTTAGCCATAAAATCCTCCCGATAAGATACTCACCTATATTTATAACAAGTTCATTTTAATACATCTGACAGCTTAGTTCAATAAAAATTTCGCAATAAAAAATCTTGCCCTGGCCTAAGCCAGAGCAAGAATAAATTTATAGTATAGCTTTTTAGTTTTAGACTCTGTTTCTTTCAACAGGGCTTTTCTTATTTTTACAAACTGCAATACAGCTTCAAGCTCCTTGTCGCTTATCTCACCCTCACCAAAGCGTGCCTTGTTTGCAATAGCAACAACCTCTGAGGATACAGGCAGCTGTGCGTGTTTTTCCAGCTTTAACAGATACCTGTAGGCACACCTTGCACGGTTGTTATGTGTACCCTTTGCAAGGCTATGCTTTAATACCATAAGCAGAATTAATCTTCGTACAAGCAAAGCTACAACAGCAAGAAGCAACAGCACACCTGTTACAGCAAACACAGCAGAAGGATTTATTGCCAAGGCTTCTTCAGCTTCTTCACTGCTAGCCTCTGTAGCGTTTTCTGTTGATGCAGGAGGCTCTGTAGCCTCAGGCTGTGTTGCCTTTGTTGGTGGCTCGGTTGCTGTTGTTGCTAACTCTTCGGTTGAGCTTTCTATATCATTTCCACCAGGGTTAAAGTCAGACGGAGTTACCTCCAGTGGCACCCAACCCTTTTCTTCGTCAAAATATTCAACCCATGCGTGAGCGTTGTCTGTTGTGACAGGTGTAACAGCTCCTGCTCGTACAGTTTTAACATAGCCTGTTACATATCTTGCAGGTATTCCCATAGCTCTCAGCATTACAGTTGCAGAGGTTGCAAAATGTACACAATAGCCTGTTTCACTTTCCTTTAAAAACCATAAAGCGATATCCTTATCCTTTGGTACCTTCTTGGTTTTAAGTGAATAGACAGCCGAATTTCTTATATAGTTTTGCACAGCATACACCTTTTCGCTCTGCTGAATATTTGCAAGACCCTCTTTTTTGATTAAAGCCTGCATATCTTGCTTTACATTATCAGGTAATGCAAGATAATTTTTATATACAAAGCTTTTGTACATTGCATTATCCGAGTTATCTATAATACTGCAATTATCTATGTCGGGTCTTCTGCCATATACTGCCAGCATTTCCTCATCAACGCCATTCAACGGGTCATCAACATTAAATGGTGAATAATAAACCATATAATCAGTTGTTTGTAATGCATTTTCGATAAACACATCACACCATCTATTGCCATAAACATTTAATCCATCAAGGTAATATGGTGTGTAAAGTATACTTTCTTTATTATTGGTAGAAATATCCAGCATAATATCTCTGCCATTCTGATTATCTGTCATAACAAAGCTGTTATAGCCCTGTGGGAAGCTCTGAGCAACTGACTCATCAAGAATAGACCATGTATTATTGCCATAATTTGCGTAAGCCACACCCTTAAGATAAAGTGTGCCTGTATGTGGTGTGGTTACTGTCATAACCTTTTTACCTTTAAGCTTTTGTGGTCCTTGAGCTGACAAATCAATTTCTTTTTCAACTGAGTCTATAATTTTATCATCTTCAGCCTTATCCTTTAAGCCTGTGACCTCTTCTATAAAGGTAAGCAGCTTATTCTGCCAGTCATCTCTCTTGTAGCTCTCCTGTGGTACAAAATGCAGCACACCTGCTACAAGCACAGCCACAAGCACTGCTACAACAAGGCTAATTGCTCCACTATGCACTGCATTTACACGGTGAAGCTGTGCACTTATAAACAAAGTAAAAAGTGTTGCAAACAGTACAAGCAACGGTAACAGCTCTGGCAAAGTGTTTACAAGAATAAAGCATGGCACCACTGATATAACCGACAGCGTAACAGCAGGGAATAAAAACCTCATACGCATTATAAATACAGTAAGAAATCCACTTAATACTGCTGACACAGCCACAAAAAGTGCTGTTGCATCAGTTGCTGTATCTGATGAAAAATCTACAGTACCTATACCGTTTATATAGCTTGAATATTTATAGGCTATAGTGTTAACAGCATAATCAAGCTCTGCCAGCAATACACCACTGAACAAAGCTACTGTTATCACAAATATAACAGCCATTATGCCCATGCTGAGTGCATATTCTGATTTCTTTTCTTTGGTGGCTGTAAACAGCCCGAAAACAAACACAAACAACGCAGTAAAAAGACTCAGAATAGGAATGTTTACTGCCAGCCCAAACGATGACACTATACAATGCAATGGACATACCACAAGCAAAAGAATAAAAATACCATCCACAAAATTACTGAAGCTCTTATTCATTCAGGCACTCACCGCCTCACTATTATGTGTTATGGTATACATAACAGCATTATCATCACGATTCAGCATACCATAATCAAAGGTCTTTTTCTGATAAACCCCCAACAGATAGTCCTTCAAATCATCATCGCCTGATATTCTTATCAGCTTATCATCGCTACAGCTTAAATAAACCTCTGCCCTTGATTTTTTCAGATAATTCACTGTATAGATAAGCTTTGCAAAGGTCTGGTTATTTTCCTTTGCCTTGTCTGTAATTACCGGCTTTATAATCAACGGTCTGTATATTGGTACAGTAGGCTCTTTTACCACAAGGTCATCATACTTTGCTGAAATTTTCCAATGTATATTTTTCAGGCTGTCGCCACTTCTGTATTCTCTCAGCTCGTATTCCTCTGCAAAGCCGTTTGGCTTTGGCTTATAGCCAATAACACGCTCGTTATCAACATCTGGCAATATAGCCGGCTTTTTTTCCTTTGGCATTATTAAAAACTGCGACTTAAAGCCCAGCTTAACAGGGACAAAGAAAATCCCCAGCATATCATAAACCTTGCCATACCCTGCCTTTATCTCTACACAGCCACAATCCTGTGTAAGCTTAGGTAGCTTTCTGAATGCGTGTTCATCCAGCATACCACTGTACAAAAAATCGACCGTTTTTTTACTTTTTGCAAACTCATTGGCAAGCCTGAATTTTATTTTTATAAGTGGACAAAATCCACCCTTACCCTTACAGCCTGCTATTCTTACACTTACATCATCACCCATATCAGCCTCTTCAGGCACATAAACTGTAAAGCCTCTTATTGCATTATATATCATAAACGGCAAGCTGATAAGCAGTGAAAACGCTGGTATGCAAAGCGTAAGCACAAGCAAATACCACGAAAACCACTCGTAGTAAAATATACTGAACACAAAGGTACATAAAAGCACCACTAAGTAGAGTAAAATATTTTTTATCATATTTACCCCCTATATTTTGGGTTGCTTTACACTTTTAAGTATGCTTGTCAAAACCTGCTCTGCATTTATATTCTGTGCAGTTGCTTCGTTGCTAAGAATAATTCTATGATTTAATGCACTTACAAAAACCTTCTGCACATCTCTTGGGACAATATAATCACGATTTTCTGCAAATGCAACTGCCTTTGACAAATCTGTAACTGAAAGTGTAGCTCTTGGACTTGCTCCTCGTGCAAGATATTTATTATTTCGTGTTTCGTTTACAAGCGAAACAATATAGCCAGCCATATCCTTATGTACAAATACAGACTTAACAGCCTGCTGCATTCCCATAAGCTTTTCTTTTGTAACTACACATTCAACACTATCAAGAGGATTATTCAGGCTACGGTTTAACAGCATCTGACATTCAGCCTCACGGTCAGGATATCCCATAGAAATTCTTACCATAAATCTGTCAGTCTGAGAATCCGGCAAAAGCTGTGTACCAGACGCACCTACAGGGTTTTGTGTTGCTATAACCGAAAATGGCTTTTCAAGTGGGTAAGACACACCCTCTACAGTTACCTGCTGTTCTTCCATTGCTTCAAGCAGTGCAGATTGTGTTCTGCTTGAAGTACGATTCAGCTCATCTGCAAGAAACAGATTACAGAAAACAGCACCCTTGTTATACTCCATTTTTCCACTGTCCTTATTATAAACTACATAGCCTGTAATATCAGATGGCAGTGTATCTGGTGTAAACTGTACTCTGCCATAATCAAGACCTAAAGCCTTTGAAAACGCAAGTGCCATTGTTGTTTTACCTACACCGGGAATATCCTCTATAAGAATATTACCATTTGCTAAAATTGTAAGCAGAGTTGCAACAATTGCACTATCCTTACCGTTTACAACCTTTTTTACCTCTGCTATAATACTTTGAACCTCATTCATTATATTTCACCCTTAATCTTTTATTAACGCAGTCTGTCAGACTGCATAATCAGCTTTATTATATACTATCTGCTTATCTCTTTCAACAAAGTTACAAAAAGTTTAAATTTATCCTGATTTTCACCCGTACCTTGACTTAGCAAAATGCCCATATTATAATAAAATATATACTGAATTTCAGGTGATTACAATGGATATACGCTTTTACGAAAATCTTCAAACAGCATTTATAAACATACGCAGACTAAGCACAGAGGGTTGCTATGACGAAGTGTTATTTAATAAAACAACAGAAGATATCTTGCTTGCCAGAGCTACACTCTCTGCACAAAATCCGACAACAGAAAGCGCCATACTGCTTTATTGCATAGATACACTGTTTGAAATAATAAACGAAAACAACAGAGAAAAGCTCTGTGATTTTGCAGACACTATTCACAATATGCCAGAAATAGCTGTCAGAAAACGCAGTTTCAAATCATTCCGTCGTGAGATTAAGGCTTTCAGAAAAAAGTACGGTAAAGCATACTTTGCATATTTTGACAGCATACTGTCAAACGGTATTATAACACCGCTAAGCGTAGGTATTTTCAACCTGATTTCACCTTTTCCTTTAATGATAATCGGTCTTATGTCTTATTATCATATATTAGCAGGTATCGGCATGGGATTACTTGGCTATACTGTAATACCAGCCTGGTTTACAGCGTTAGCCTTACTACCTGTGTTTATATCGCCTGTTCTGACCATAGCAGGAATAATATACGGATTTCTACAGAAAACAAAAAAGCACGCAAGGCTTTGCGTTGCTCTGTCTGCAATAGGTTTACTCATAAACATTGCTCTTATTTTCAGCTTACTATTTAATGTAAACCCTTATTAAACTCCGTACAAATCAAATAACAAATAATTTAAATAAAATCACGAGGTGATTTTTGTGGATATATCCTTTTACGAAAATCTTCAAATAGCATTTATAAACATACGCAGACTAAGCACAGAGGGCTGCTATGACGAGGTGCTGTTTAATAAAACAATGGAAGATATCAGTCTTGCCAGAGCTACGCTTGCTGCACAGGACCAAGCCATAGACATAAGAATATTACTGTATTGCATAGATACACTATTGGAAATAACAGGTGAAAACAACCGAGAAAAGCTTTGGGATTTTGCAGACACTATTCACAATATGCCAGAAATATGCTTTACAAAACGCAATTTCAAATCATTCCGTCGTGAGATAAAGGCTTTCAGAAAAAAGCATGGCAAAGCATACTTTGCCGATTTTAACAAGCTGCTGAAAAAAAGAATTATAACACCTTTAAGCGTTGGAATTTTTTATATAATATCTCCTGTTCCTATATTGATGTTTGATTTTATATTCAGCTGGATTATGTTTTTCGATATAGGCTGGACGCTATTTGGTGGCCATGAGAACATTCCAGACTGGTACGACACTTTAACTATACTGCCCGTTCTTATATTCCCTCTTTTGCCAATATCAGGAATAATATATGGAATTGTAAAGAGAAAAGAAAAGCATGGCAGGCTCTGTATTGTTCTGTCATCAATAGGATTTCTTATAAATGCTCTTATTTTTGCTTTAATAATATATATGGGAACAACTGCTTAAACACAAATCACATAAAAAGGCTTACAGCAAATTAAAACGCTGTAAGCCTTTTTTATAAACTCAATATTATTTATTTGTAGCCTCGATAATTTTCTCTACACCCTCATCCAGCCAATCGCCGTTGAAAGCCTCTATATTACCTGTATCTACACACTGTGCAAGTGTAGGTAAGATTGGCAGCTTGCCAAGCACAGGAATGCTATAGCCCTTTGCTATATCGTCAATTTTGCTTTCGCCATATATATAGTGCTTTTTGTTGCACTCGTCACACATAAAGTAGCTGTTATTCTCTACTATACCAAGTATAGGAATATTCATCATATTTGCCATTTTAACAGCCTTTTCAACTATCATAGCAACTAAATCCTGTGGAGATGTTACTATAACAATGCCGTCAACAGGCAGACTTTGGAAAACAGTAAGTGCAACATCACTTGTTCCTGGTGGCATATCTACAAACATATAGTCCTCGTTTTCCCAGATAACCTCACTCCAGAACTGCTTAACAGTACCAGAAATAACAGGACCTCTCCATACAGTAGGGTCTGTGTCGCTTGGCAGGAACATATTTGTAGAAACAATATCAATACCAGTAGAGGTCTTAGCTGGAATAATACCAGCGTCGCATGCTCTTGCACGCTCGTTGATTCCAAAAGCCTTTGGAATAGAAGGGCCTGTGATATCTGCGTCTAAAATAGCAACCTTGTAGCCTTTTCTGTTAAAAAGTACAGAAAGCATAGAGGTTACCATACTTTTACCAACGCCACCCTTACCACTAAGCACGCCTATAACCTTTTTTACAGAGCTTGCGTCGTTTAATTTATCGTAATTATTCTGTGGTTCTTTTCTTGAGCTACAGCTCTGGCTGCAGCTACCACAATCATGTGAACATTCGCTCATTTTACTTACTCCTTATTTTTTTAGCTCCTTATTTTTTAAGCTTAGCTACCAGACAGCACCAGCCGTTTTCAAGCAGCTTTTCAGTTACCTCAAATGTATCTTCAATAGCATTCAGAACATCATCAACTCTTGTATCTATTATACCACTCATAATATAGTATGAGTCATCATCCATAAAATTCTTGATATCCTTAGAAAGCATAATGATAGCGTCTGCTACAATATTAGCAACTACTACATTATATTTACCCTCTACCTTGTCAGTAAGATTACCTGAAAGCACTGTAAATCTGTCGTCAACCTTATTAAGCACTGCATTTTCTCTTGCAGTTTTTACAGCCATTTCGTCTATATCTACACCAACAGCACTTTTTGCACCAAGCAACAACGAAGCAACTGCAAGTATACCACTGCCACAGCCTACATCAAGTATAGTTGTGTCGTTGGTTGTATACTTTTCAACAGCCTGCAGGCATAGTCGGGTTGTTTCGTGTGTGCCAGAGCCAAAAGCTAAGCCTGGGTCAAGATTCAGCACAACTCTGCCCTGTGGGTCGTATTTATCACGCCATGTTGGACGGATAAGAAGCTTCTGACCAACCTCAATAGGGTTAAAATACTGCTTCCAGTTGTTCAGCCAATCCTGCTCTTCGCAGCCTGCTGTACCGATTTCAAAAGGAATTTCAGCCTCTGTATAACGCTCTGTCAAAAATGCAACAGCCTCCACAGGGTTATCCTCCGGGCTTATATAGATATGAACAATACCCTTTGTTCTGTCCTTTTTAAGCAAATCCTCATCAATAAGGTTAATTCGTGCAATCTCCTCAACCTCATCCTCTAGCATTGAATAATCTTCAATATAAATTCCGTAAGGAACTACCATTTGTGCTATATCGCCTGCAAGGTCAATCTTCTCTACAGGCACAGTTATACTTACCTCGGTCCACTCCACTTGTAACACTTCCTTACTTATTTTTTATCGTCATTAAACATTGTTTTAAACTTATCGAAAAAGCTTTTTCTTTTACCATAGTTTTTATCAGTTGCAGTACCGTCAAACTCTCTCAGCAATGCCTTCTGCTTTGCTGTTAAATGCTTAGGCACCTCTATAACAACCTTTACAAACTGGTCACCACGGGTTTGAGTACCCAGATGTGGTATACCCTTGCCCTTCAGCTTGAATATATCATTAGGCTGTGTACCCTCGTGAATTGTGTATGACACCTTACCGTCAAGAGTAGGCACAACTACCTCTGCACCAAGTGCAGCCTGAGTAAATGTAATAGGCATTTCGCACCATACATTGTCGCCTCGTCTTTCGAAAATAGGGTGTGGTCTTACCTCTACTCTTACACGAAGATCACCGTAAGGACCATTATTTACACCAGCATTACCATGGCCAGATACCTGCAAAATCTCGCCATTGATACCAGCAGGAATATCAACATCTACTGTACGCTTTGTTCTTACTCTACCAGTACCCTTACACTTTGAGCAAGGTGTTTCGACTGTTTTACCCTTACCTCTACAAGTGTCACAGGTGCGTGATGTTCTTACCACGCCAAAAGGTGTTCTCTGATTAACCTGAACCTGACCAGTACCACCACAGTTAGGGCATACCTTTGGACTGGTACCCTTAGCAGCACCAGAGCCACTACACTCACTACATATACTTTCGTTTGTATATGTAATAGTTTTCTTACAGCCCTTTGCAGCCTCTTCAAAAGAAATCATTATAGTTGTTTCTATGTTAGAGCCCTTGCGTGGTGCGTTAGGATTAGAGCGAGCTCCACCACCAAAGCCACCGAAGAAGCTGTTGAAAATATCGCCTAAATCTATATCCTGACCAAATGGACTGCCACCAGCAGCACCAGCACCATAGCTTGGGTCTACACCAGCGTGACCAAATTGGTCGTATCTTGCTCTTTTATCTTTATCCGAAAGCACCTCGTATGCTTCGTTAACTTCTTTAAATTTTGCTTCAGCCTCTTTATCACCTGGGTTAAGGTCTGGGTGATATTGCTTTGCTAATTTTCTAAAGGCTTTTTTTAATTCATCATCAGAAGCTCCCTTAGGGACACCCATCACTTCATAATAATCTCTTTTATCAGCCAAGATAATGCCTCCTGTCAGCAGAAAAATATCAATACCCCAAACAGGGCAGAAGTAACTTCTGCCCTGTTTTCGGAAAAAGTCACTATTCTACATTATACAAC